>NZ_PQVI01000083.1 GCF_002921145.1 Avibacterium endocarditidis | reverse complement strand
AAAATTGGTGATCTGTACGCCATATTTTAATTTTCCACGTCCATTACAACAAAAAATCCGCCGTTTATTACAAAAAGGCAAGCACATTGAAATTATCGTGGGCGACAAAACCGCCAACGATTTTTACATTCCCCCTTCACAGCCGTTCAAAATGGCGGGCGCACTGCCTTATTTATATGAAAGCAATTTACGCCATTTCAGCCAAAAATTTGAACAGCAAATTAACCAAGGCCAGCTTGTTATTCGCACTTGGAAAGACGGCGAGAACAGCTATCACCTAAAAGGTGTGTGGGTGGACGATAGCCATATTTTATTAACTGGCAACAACCTAAACCCACGCGCTTGGCGTTTAGATGCAGAAAATGGCTTGCTCATTCAAGACCCAGCCCAACAGCTGCAAGCCCAAGTGCAACAAGAGCTAGACTGCATCCGCCAACACACCACCCAACTAAAACACTACACGGAACTGGACGAACTCTCACAATACCCAGCCCCAGTGCAAAAACTACTAAAAAAATTCGCCCGTATCAAAGCGGATAAATTGGTGAAGATGATTTTGTAAGATGGCTAAATCTCCCTAGATTTTCAAATATTTGCTATCTTTCAAATCTCCGTTGTTTTTCAATTCTCCCCTAATCCCTCTTTGCTAAGGAGGGGGGATTTCTTGGGGCATCATTCACAAATTTCTTAGCGATATTGTTTGCATTTTTATGTGCATAGATAGAATGAGGCTTCAGCCCATCAAATCAGGTCATCAAAGGGAATAAATTACATTAAATGATGGGCTAAAGCCTATTCTACGTTTTGTTGTTGTGGATATATCTTTCAGGCGGACACACAGGTCCGCCACTACACTTTGTTGCAATGAGAAAATTCAATAAAGCAAAAAGTGCGGTGTTTTTTTCGGGATTTTTAACTTTATTGCTTTTTACCAGAGATCTTAAACACGTTTCAATCCTGTCCCCCCTCTGTTAGTAAAGAGAGGTTAGAGGAGAGTTGAAGAATAGAAAAGCCCTACCCAAACAACCTTTTCCCAAAGAAAAACAGCACGAGGCCTAACCCCATAAACACAAAGCCGATGAGTTGCCAGATTTGGATTGGGCGGGCGGTCATTCCGATTAAGCCAAAATGATCGATGATGGCGGCGGCGATGAGTTGGCCGACAATAATAAAAAAGAGCATATTGGTTACGCCCATTTTCGGTGCAAGAAAAATAGTGGTGAACACCACTAACGCCCCCAGTGGACCGCCGAGAAGTTTCCATAGGGGTTGTTTTGGCACTTGTTGCAAGGCGGTGAAAAGATCAGCCTTCCACCAGCAAATGAAAAAGAGCAGTAATGTCCCTGTTGCGAAGGAAATTAAGGCGGCGACAACAGGTTGCCCCATTAATGAACCGGCAAGTTGGCTGTTAATGGCGGCCTGCGTGGCAAGGGCGACACCGGCACATAGGGCAATCAAAATAAAAGAAATTAGCATAATTGTTCCGAGATTTTTTAGAAAAGAAACGTTGAGAAATTTACACCGTACTTTGTCTTTGCGAGAATGAAAGTGCGGTGCGATTTTTGGGGATTTTTATTTCACCCACTCCACCACGTCATCAAAGGCTTGGCGTGTTTTTTCTCTTGGTTCGTTTAGGCGATAACCAAACGCAGCCATTACGCTGAGTTTGTATTCATCAGCTTTGTATAAGCCTTCTGCCACCAATAAATCATTCATTTTTTCTAGTGGGAAGCCTTCAATCGGGGTGCTGTCGATGTCGATCATTGCGGCGCTAGTGAGCATATTGCCGAGTGCGATATAACTTTGGCGGCACGCCCAGTTGTAAAACGCCACGGGGTTTTCAGTTAGAGCAAAATCCTTTTCAGTGAAGTTGCGGTAGAAATTTTGACGCATTTTTAACGCCTCTTCAGGGATATGATGCACATCACGCATCATATGTGGCACATAATCGCCATCAGCGAGCAGAGTTTGCGGTTGGCGGACAAGGATCACCACAAAATGGCTACAATCCATCACTTTATCTTTCGCCCCCCACGCATTATCGCGGATCAGCTCTTTGATGTGCTGATTTTCGATCACTAAGAATTTCCACGGCTCAAAACCGAAAGAACTCGGCGAAAGACGGGCAGTTTCTAAAATAAAACGGAAATCCTCATCGCTTGATTTTTTTGCTTGGATCATATTGTTTGCACGCGTGGCGGAAATATAAGCATCAAGAATTTGTTGTTTTGAAATGGTCATTGTGATTTTCCTTTTGTTAGGTCAAGTGGCGATATTATGCGGAAGTTTACGGGGGAATGCTAGATAAAAAACTGAGCGATGATATCGCTCAGTTTAGAAAGGAAAGTGCGGTCTAAATTTACAATAAAATATTGGCGAATAATAAACCGAACGCCAAGCTGAATGCCATACTTAATAAGCCCGGCAACATAAAGCTGTGGTTAAAGATAAATTTACCAATGCGTGTTGTGCCGGTGGTATCAAAGTCAATGGACGCAATGATTGGGCCGTAGTTTGGAATGAAGAAGTAACCATTTACTGCCACAAATACCCCAACTAATACAGGAGCTGGAATGCCGAGTGCGATCCCTACTGGGAAAAGAGTGGCAACCGTTGCCCCTTGGCTATTTACTAACACAGAAAGCACAAATAAGGCGATGGCGAATGTCCAAGGTGCGGTTTCTACCAACACTTTCACGCTTTCTTTTACTTCAGTCATATGGGCTTGCATTAAGGTATCACCTAACCACGCGATACCGAAAATGGCGATAACCGCACGCATACCTGCGTGGAATACGGAACCCTGTGTAATGGCGTTGCCGTTTGGTTTACAAGTTAAGATGATTAACGCACCCACGGTAAGCATTACGATTTCGATAGTGTGTGCCATTCCCATTGCTTTGCCGTCAAAGGCTGGGCGTAGGCTTGGGAATGCCCCCATCAATACCACAAGCAATGCACCAAATAGGAATAATCCCACAGACAATTTTGCTGTTGGTTTTAATTGAATGTTGTCTGGGTTTACGTCAGTGTGGTTTTCTTTTACATACTCAGGATCTTGTAATAAACGTTGATAATTCGGGTCATCTTTTAATTCTTTACCCATTTTATTCACGAAAATACAAGCCACCGCTAAACCTAAAATGGTTGATGGCATTGTTACCATTAATACATCACCAAGGTGAATGCCTTGTGGTTCAAGATAGGCTACTACCGCCACCACTGCCGCAGCGATTGGGCTAGCAACGATAGCAAATTGTGAAGCAATCACAGCCATTGAAAGTGGACGCTCAGGACGAATGCCGTTGTGGCGGCTTACTTCAGCAATCACAGGTAATACAGAATAAGCAACGTGGCCTGTTCCTGCTAATACAGTGAATGTCCAAGTTACTGCTGGCGCAATAAAGGTGATGTATTTCGGGTGTTTACGCAAAATGTTGGTAGCAATTTTGATCATATAATCTAAACCGCCTGCTGCTTGCATTGCTGCCGCTGCAGAAACCACCGCCATAATCATTAACATTACGTTAATGGGTAAGCCCGCTGGTTGTAAACCAAAGCCGAAAGAGAGAATAGCAAGCCCTGCGCCGCCCATTACTCCCAAGCCGATACCGCCAATGCGTGCACCAATCAAAATGCACACCAAAACGATGGCAAATTGGAGAAAAAACATAGTAAGACCTCTTGTAAACGATAAAAGATAAAATGATTTTCTTTTTGAAAATAGCCAAAAGAAAATGTCCACATAAAGGGGATATCCCTATAATCGGGCGCTAATATAGCAATAAAGCGTCATTATCGCTATATTTCCGCTAACTATTTTTGTTTATCTCTTGATTTAGAATAAATTATTGAATAACGACACAGGAATTTCACAGACTTCCTTTGAAAGATCAATAAAGTGCGGTTATACTTAAGCCTTTATTTTGAACTAAAACATAGAGAGTAAAATGCAAGAATTTCTACCGATGGCAACCGCTTTTGCCAAAAATCACACATTAATGGTTATTTCTTGGATAGCCGTATTTTTTCTCGTTATTTATACCTATTTCAAAGCATTCATCACCAAAGTGAAAACCATTGAGAATGCGGAATTGGTTAGTTTAATGAATAATAAAGATGCCACCGTGATCGATGTGCGCACCCTTGATGAATTTGAACGTGGGCATATTATTCACAGCATTCATTTACTACCAAGCGAAATTAAAAATCAAAATATTGGTAAAATTGAACAGCATAAAGACAAGCCTGTTGTGGTGGTTTGTGCCACAGGAATGGCAGCTGGCGCGTCCGCAGAGCTTTTGGCTAAAAAAGGATTTAGTGACGTGTACGCATTAAAAGAAGGGATTGCAGGTTGGCGTTCAGCGAATTTGCCATTAGTGAAAAAAGATAAATAACTCACAGAGGAATAGAAAATGACTGAGCAAAATCAAGAAGTTGCAACGGAAGCACAAGCAACAGAAGCCGTATTACAAATTCAACGCATCTATATTAAAGATGTGTCTTTTGAAGCACCAAATCTTCCACATATTTTCCAACAAGAATGGAAACCACAACTTTCTTTCGATTTAAACACCGAAGTGGTTGAATTGGGTGAAGATCTTTATGAAGTATGTTTAAACATTTCCACCGAAACCACCCTTGAAGAAAGCGGTGATGTGGCATTTATTTGTGAAGTAAAACAAGCAGGCGTATTTACTGTGAGTGGCCTTGAAGGGGTTCAACTTGCCCATTGCTTAACCTCACAATGCCCAAATATGCTTTTCCCTTATGCGCGTGAATTAATTGCCAGCCTTGTAAACCGCGGCACATTCCCGCCATTAAATCTTTCTCCAGTAAACTTTGATGCACTCTTTATGGAATATCTAGAGCGCCAACAAGCGGAGCAAGCACAAAGCGAGCAACCAGAAACCGTGAATTAATCAGAAAAGTGGGCGAAATGCCCACTTTTTTTATATAAATTTCCAAATTACTGCTGTTTTTCCAAATCTCTCCTTGCTTTCCAAATCTCCCCTAACCCCTCTTTACTAAAGAGGGGAATCAGATCAACGCGTATTTAAGATCTCAAGCAAAAACAATAAAGCCAAAAATCCAGAAAAATCCACCGCACTTTTCTGCGTCATCGAATTTATCATCGCAAAAATGTAGTGGCGGACCGATGTGTCCGCCTGAAAGATATACCCACAACAACAAAACGTAGGATGGGCTTTAGCCCATCATTTTATGTAATTTATTCCCTTTGATGACCTGATTTGGTGGGCTGAATCCTCACTCTACCTATCCACATAAAAATGTAAATAATGTCCCAAGAAATCCCCCTCTTTAGTAAAGAGGGGTTAGGGGAGATTTGTTAGCTATATTGTACGATTGGTTATGTGAAAATAATTATGGAAAAAATCACCGCACTTTAATTGTTGGCACGAGTTCCAAATTAAACGCCGCGAGAATTTTTTGTATGGTTTCAAATCTCGGTTTACTGCCTTTGGATAGGGTTTTATACAGACTTTCGCGCCCTAAACCTGTTTGTTTAGCCAGCTCCGTCATTCCTCTTGCTCTTGCGACATCGCTTAAGGCTTCTAAAAATTCGTCTTGATTACCTTCTTTTAGCACTTCCATTAAATATGCTTGAATAGTTTCTTCATCATTCAAATATTCAGCCACATCAAAAGGCTTCAAGCCTAGCTCTTCTACTGCTGATTCATTAATATTCGTTGATTTCATTTTTCCCCCTTTGTAATACATTAAATAATTGTTTAGCTCTTTCTATATCATTTTTTTGTGTTGATTTATCGCCACCGCATAACAATACATAAACGACCTTGCCCTGCTGTATATAATAAACGCGATACCCTGCACCTGTTGCAATTCGCATTTCATAAATACCATTTGCTCCAGCAAGTGGTTTATGATCGCCAAAATTTCCTTTAATCGCATTTTTAATTCGTCTTGCTATTGTCGCTTTGGCGATTGGGTTCTTTAGTTTGGTAAGCCATAATCTAAATTCATCTGTGAGAATAATTTCATTCATTATAGTTAAGCCTTGTTGCTACTTTTTTAAATTGTATTCGATAGGATACAATTTGACAAGGTAATCTATCCAAATACTTTATGTAGCGCCCCACCACTAAGCTACTTCTGTAAAAATTCTATTTTCAGTCTAATTCAAGTAGGTTAAACTCAAGGCATTAATAGTGAGTGTGATTCACCTTTATTTTCATTATGGGGATTATTAATGCACAACAACATCTCAAATTCACCCATTACTGTGATTGGCGCAGGATCTTACGGCACGGCGCTGGCCATCAGCTTTTCTCGTAATGGTTCGCCGACTTATCTTTGGGGACACGATCCCGCACATATGCAACGCTTGAATGAAGAACGTTGCAACCAAGCCTTTTTACCGAATATCCCTTTCCCAAGTGCGCTTGAGATTGAAAGCGATCTTGCAAGTGCGGTGCAAAAATCGCGAGATTTATTGATCGTTGTACCAAGCCACGTTTTTGGCGAAGTTTTACAAAAAATCCGACCGCACCAACCCCATCACCGCATTGTGTGGGCAACCAAAGGCCTAGAGCGTGATACAGGGCGTTTATTGCAACAAGTGGTGGAAGAAAAACTTGGTACGCAATATCCCCTTGCGGTGCTTTCTGGCCCAACCTTTGCGAAAGAGCTGGCGGCAGGATTGCCTACGGCGATAGCGCTGGCTTCACACGATCAGGCTTTCGCGGAAGAGTTTCAGGCGCGTATTCATTGCAGCAAACATTTCCGTGTTTATATTAATCGGGATATGATCGGTGTTCAGCTTGGTGGCGCGATTAAAAACGTGATCGCCATTGGCGCTGGAATGTCTGATGGTATGGGCTTTGGCGCAAATGCACGCACTGCCTTGATTACCCGTGGCTTGGCGGAAATCAGCCGATTAGGTGAAGCCCTTGGAGCAAATCCAAGCACCTTTATGGGAATGTCTGGCTTAGGTGATCTGGTGCTAACCTGTACCGACAACCAATCGCGTAACCGCCGTTTTGGTTTAATGCTTGGGCAAGGAAAAATGCCGAAGAAGCCTTGGCTGAAATTGGACAAGTGGTGGAAGGGTTCTACAACACCAAAGAAGCCTATTTACTCGCTCAGCGCCACGGAGTAGAAATGCCGATTACCGAACAAATTTACCAAGTGTTATTCTGCGGTAAAAATGCGCAAGATGTGGCCTTAAGCCTGCTTGGACGCGAGCGCAAAGGAGAATAAAATGCCAGCTGAAGTTTGGAAATTACTCCGTCAAGAAGCGAAAGAATTAGCAGAATGTGAGCCAATGCTCGCCAGTTTTTTTCATTCCACCATTCTTAAACATCAAAATCTTGGCAATGCGTTGAGCTATATTTTGGCGAATAAATTAGCCAATCCCATTATGCCAGCCATTGCCCTGCGTGAAATTATTGAAGAAGCCTACCAAGTTGAGCCTGATATTATCGGCAGTGCTGCTTGTGATATTCGTGCGGTGCGCCAACGAGATCCTGCGGTGGAATTATGGACAACGCCGTTGCTTTATTTAAAAGGCTTTCACGCCTTACAAAGCTACCGCATTACCCATTATTTATGGCAGCGTAACCGCAAGGCGCTGGCGATTTATTTGCAAAATGAAATTTCCGTTGCCTTTGATGTGGATATTCACCCTGCGGCGAAAATCGGCTGCGGCATTATGTTCGACCACGCCACAGGCATTGTGGTGGGCGAAACCTCAGTGATTGAAAATGATGTCTCCATTCTACAAGGCGTTACCCTTGGCGGAACAGGGAAAGAATCTGGCGACCGCCACCCGAAAGTGCGTGAGGGCGTTATGATTGGTGCGGGCGCGAAAATTCTCGGCAATATTGAAATTGGCCGTTACGCCAAAATCGGCGCAAATTCTGTGGTGTTGCAAGCCGTGCCAGAATACACCACCGTAGCAGGCGTGCCATCAAAAGCCATCGGCAAAGACAAAGCTGCTAAGCCAGCTTTTGAAATGAATCAATGCTTTATTGACGATAAATTCAATGTAAATATCTAATTTCTGCTTTTTTACATAACAAAAGCAAAATAAAAGTGCGGTAAAAAATTTAGAGATTTTCCACCGCACTTGTTTTTTCTGTGAATTACAAATCAAACAAATCCCTATCATGCAATAAATGTACATTGCCTTTACGGCGTAAAAATCCGCATCGATCAAAATATTCCATTAATTGCACCGTCATTTTTCTTCCCCATTGCAATTCATCACGCAGCTGATTAACAGAAATCTCCCCCTGTTGCAGAATAAATACCTTGATCCAGCGAGCATAAGCATAAAGGGTTTCGGTGAGCATAAAACGATCACGCACGATAGGGGTGAGATAACCTAATTTCCCTGCTTTATAAAGAAAATTACGCATTTCACTTTCTTCAAGCTCGAGCAAATTGGCTAGATCGCGTACCCAAAGGGCTTGTCCTTGTTGTTGCTCAAAGTGAGCTAGCACTTTTTTCCATAAGGCTTGTTCTTCAGCGTTGAAACGAATTTTATGCTTAGGAAGATGTAACCAGCCGCGCGTTTGCTGAATTTTATTTTGCTCTAGAAGCTTTTCAATAAAGTGATAGATTAAAGTTTCTGGCTGATTAATGGCTGCAATGCGATATAAACGCGCTTTGCTCAATCCTAGCTGGTCTGGCTGTTGTTGATGATAATTTGCCAAGGTTTCAATGAGTTTATCGGATTGCCTTTGTTGATAGTCTTGGCTAAATGCCCAACCTTGCCAAGCCAGCGCCTGATTATCGGCAATCAAAGCGCTGAGTTGGGCTTCTTCCATTTGTTCCAGCCAAGCCAATTCAGCCAACTGCATAGGACGATGCTGTAAATAATAGTTCAAGCGTTGATCGAAATGCTGTGATGCTAGTAAATTTTGCAAAAAATTCAACCGCACTTCGGTGCGTTTATAACGTTTTGGTGAATGGATTTCAACCACTTTACCGCCAGCCAATAAGGATTTTGCATCGCCTGTGCGTAAAATTAATTTATCGCCAAAGGTTAAAAATAGCGGTTCTTGCAAAATTAGCTCTGCTAAGGCTCTTTGTTGGGGGGAAAGCTGCTTAGCTTGTAATAATGTGATCTTTCCCGTGGTGCGAGATGCTGCGTGATAAATATGCACCGCTTGGCTTTCTTGCAAGTTTTGCGCAGCCTCGACTTCAATGGTAATCCGATCCGTTGGCGAGCCTGGCGGTTGCGAAAAAAGCCAATCCCCACGCTGAATCGCCTCTCGTGAAACCTCGGTTTGAATATTTAACGCCAAGCGCTGTCCCGCTTGACCAAGTTCGGCTTGGCTATCTTGGCTGTGGATATTCTTCACTCTCACTTTTTGCCCAGTGGAAAGATAAAGCTCATCATTGATTGCAACCTGTCCACTGAAAGCCGTACCCGTTACCACCGTTCCGGCCCCTTTAATGGTAAAAATTCGGTCAATGGCATAACGGAAAGGCTTGTTGCGGTCTGCCAGTTCAGGCAAATTGGCTAAATAATGTTGTAATTCTGCGATGCCTTGCCCTGTTTGGGCGGAAGTAATAAAAAATGGGCTTTCTACCAAGAATGGATATTGCTGAATAAGCGATTGTTTTACTTCATTAATTTGCGACTCGCTGGCTTTATCCGCTTTTGTCAGCACCACAATAATTTGTGCAAAATGCAATAAACGCAAAATAGCTAAATGTTCCGCTGTTTGTGGTTGAATGCCTTCATCTGCTGCCACAATCAACATTGCGTAATTTACGCCACCTAAGCCTGCGAGCATATTAGAAAGAAATTTTTCGTGGCCGGGGACATCAATAAAACCGAGCGTTTTCTCTTGCAACGGCAAATAGGCATAACCCAAATCAATGGTCATTCCACGTTTTTTTCTTCAGGTAGGCGATCGGCATTCGTGCCTGTTAAAGCCCGTAGCAACGCGGTTTTACCGTGATCAACGTGGCCTGAGGTAACAATAATCATAGTTGCTCCAAGGTATTTAGTAGGCGCTCAAAATTCGCAAGGCTACGCAAATCGAGCCAAAGTTTATTTTGCTCCATTCGACCAATAATTGGTTGAGGAAGTTGTTTGAAGCGCTGGATAAGTGCGGTCAATTTTTGCGAGTTTTTTTCTTCAAGGGTTACCGCCACAGAGGGAATTTTCGCTAAAGGCTGCGCGCCGCTGCCAATCTGTGCTTGGCTTTCTTCCACGCGGATTGTATAGGAAAAATTTAACTGATTTTCCAACCGCACTTTGAGTATTTCCGCCTGTTGGCGTAATGCCGACACAGGCTGGGTGAGTAAATGCAAACTGGTAAGTTTTTCCGCCAATTTCTCAGACTGAAGATATAAACGCAAGGTCGCTTCTAAGCCCGCTAAAATCACTTTATCGCAACGCAATGCCCGTTTCAGTGGGTGAGATTGCAATTGGTCAATAAAATCTTTTTTCCCAACAATAATGCCAGCCTGTGGACCACCTAGTAATTTATCCCCAGAAAATGAGATTAAATCCATACCTTGTTGCCATTTTTCCTGTACAGTAGGCTCAGCGGGTAAGCCATATTGGCTGAGATCGACTAACGCACCGCTGCCTAAATCCGTCATCACAGGTACATTCATTTCCTTGCCAAGTTGTGCTAATTCCGCTTCGCTGACAGAATGTGTAAAGCCACAAATTTGATAATTGCTGCTATGAACTTTCATTAAAAAGGCGGTATTTTCGTTGATCGCACGGCGATAATCCGCCAAATGGGTGCGATTTGTTGTTCCCACTTCCACCAGTTTACACCCTGCTTGCTGCATAATATCTGGAATACGGAATGAGCCGCCAATCTCAATGAGTTCACCACGCGAAATCACCACTTCTTTGCCTGCCGCAAAGGTGGCTAACATCAGCAACACCGCCGCTGCATTGTTGTTCACCACGCAAGCGGCTTCCGCCCCCGTGAGTTCACATAATAACTCGCTAATATAATTATCTCGATGGCTACGCTTGCCTTCCGCCAAATCGTATTCCAATGCCACATTCTCTTGCATCGCCAATAACGCCGCTTGCTGTGCAGCATTCGCCCACAATGCGCGCCCTAAATTTGTATGCAGCACTGTACCTGTTAAGTTATGCACAGGCTGAATTTTCACTTGCTGCTGAGTTTGTAATTGTCGTTGAATTTCCGCGATTAGCGTGGAATTATCGTGAAAAAAGTGCGGTATTTTCGTATTTTTTATTTCAGCGCGTGCATTTTCAAGCAAACTGCGGCAAATTTTCACCACCGCACTACGCCCAAATTCTGCGATCAAAGACGCAATTTCAGGCTGCTTTAGTAATTTATCAATGGAAGGAAGTTGTTGGAATAGGCTGTTCATTGTGCTGTCCTATCTGTCATTTATGCCATTTTAGGAAAATTAGCTTTAATCATACTGTTTTTTGTTGAAAATTCAGCCCTAACTTATCAAGTGTGTTGTATTGATTAAATTTCCCCAGCAACACCTTGAATAATCAGCCGATTTCCTTTAAAGTGAACACACTTTCGGAAGATAGGCGTTTCCGGTGAAACGGCAGGACTTCAAATCCTGTTAAGGTTGCCAGCAATCTTGGGTGGGTTCGACTCCCATTGTCTTCCGCCACTTCTTTTCATTTCCTTTATCTTGGAATGCCCCGCAATAATGGCACATCTTGAAAAGGCGCAACAGAAGTTGGCGCTGGGGTAGTGTTAAATAGCATAATAAACGGCTTGATTGGTACAATCTTTTCTCCTCGCCATAAGCTACCAATATTCACTAATTGAATATCATTTGGTAGATGGCGTAAGCCATTTTGTAGTACAGCGACCGTGTTTTTACGCGGATGTCCGATGACGATTGCAGTACCGTGTTTACGTGCATAGGCAATGGCTTGTTGAAATTGGCGTTGAACATCGGCGAACGCATCGCTATCATCTAAGAAAATATGGCGATCTAGGGCTTTTACGCCTTGTTGCTTTGCGGTTTTACTTGCCACTGAACGACCAATGGTTCGGCTATCTAAGAAAAATAAATGCTGTTCTTGCAATGCGATCATTAATTTCGTCATTAAATCTTGATCCGCCGTTGCTGCACTGCCCATATGGTTATTTAACCCGATAGCATAGCTCACAATGTTTTTCGCTTTTTGTATGTTTTCATTCACTTGTTGTTGCGACATTCCTAAACTCAGTCCACCAGCCTCAATTTTATGGTTACCAAGGGGTTGCATTGGCAGATGAATTAGCACATCACGTTTTTGCTGTTCGGCTTGTGCGTTGCGTTGTTTGGCGTAAGGCGCAGAGGGAATAATTGCCACCGAGATTTCTTTCGGCATTGCATAAATGGCGGCATCTTCTTTCGGGCGATAGCCCACATCATCAATCACAATGGCTAGACGTGATTGGCTGAGCGCAATTGTGGAG
The DNA here is from genome assembly GCF_002921145.1 of Avibacterium endocarditidis. Lineage (GTDB taxonomy): Bacteria > Pseudomonadota > Gammaproteobacteria > Enterobacterales > Pasteurellaceae > Avibacterium > Avibacterium endocarditidis. The sequence goes on along the minus strand of NZ_PQVI01000083.1, from coordinate 6,793 downwards.
AATAGGCTCAAGCAAAGTGCGGTGGAAAAAATAAACAAATTTTTGACCGCACTTGTTTTCTTTATGAATTGTTTTTTCACGCGTTGTTTTTGATTAGAGTTTTTCATTATCGCAACCAACCTGTTGGATTGACCGCGACGCCTTTGCGGCGAATTTCAAAATACAGCCCTGAGCGTGATTGTCCACCTGATGATCCCACTTCGGCAATTTTCTGTCCTGCTTTCACTAGTTGCCCTTCTTTGACTGACACGGCGCGGTTATAGCCGTATAAGCTCAGATCATTTTCGCCGTGTTTGATGATCACCATTAGCCCATAACCTTGCAGCCAGCTTGCCAAAATCACACGTCCATCGGCAATTGCGCGTACAGACGCCCCTGCATTTGCACCAATCACGATCCCTTTCCATTTAAGCTCGCCCATTTGCGTTGAACCGAAACGGTTAAGAATTTTTCCTGACACGGGATATTGATATTGTCTTTGTGGTTTGCCCAGCCCTGAACTGCTTGCCATAAGCTGTTTTCTTGCGCCGTTGGTGTGTAAGGTTTTTGGCTTTTTTGTTCCTCTTGGCGTTTTTTCTGTGCTAAGGCTTCACGTTCACGTTTTTCTTGCTCACGAGCCTGCTGTTCCGCGCGCTGGATTTGTTGGCGTAAGGCATTTTCGTTCGCTTTCAAGCTGTCCAATTTATTCTGATCTTTGGCTAAACTTTTATTCAGCTGATTGAGCGTGGATTGGCGTTCGCGCTGCACTTTTTGCAAACTTTGCTGCTGCTTTTTTTGCTCATTGAGCTGATTTTGTTGCTCTTTTTGTTGATCTTGAATATTGGCTTTTTCTTTCTTGAGCTGTGCTTGCGTTTGTTTCAGATCTTCAATTAATGCAAGGCGAGCTTGGTTCATATGATCATAATAAGCCTTCATTCGTTCCGCTTTTTGGGCATCTTCGGAAAACAGTTTTTCCAACATTGAAGGATTAATCCCCGAGCGGTACATTGCATCGATCTGTTTAGCCAGTTTTTCTTTCTGATTTTTTTCTTGTCTTTCTAAGTGTTTGATTTGTTTATCTGTATCCGCCATCATTTTGCGAATTGCTTTTAGGTCAGATTCTGTTTTGCGCAGTTGGCCGACCACGCCGTTAATTTGCAACTCCTGATTTTTTAGGGTGGATTGCAATTTATTTTGTTCACGTTTTTGTTCAGCAATTTTCTGTTCTTGCTGTTTGATCTGTTTTTGAATCGCAGACAGATCAGCGCCTTGCACGGCGAAAGGCAGTGCGCAGGCAAAAAAGAAAAGTGCGGTCGTTTTTTCTCTCATTAATAAAATTAGAAACTAAAACTGGCGGCTAAAAATGTGCATAACTATACCATTATTTGCGCAAGGCGCTAAATGTTCGGCGGAAAATTTTTGTACAAATCTGAAAATCCTCGCTTAGGGAAAAATCACAACCTAGCAAATCCTTGCGAAAGATCAGGAAAGTAACGCTTTTTCCTTTAAAAGATTGAAATTTTTGCTATAAAATGCCCAGTATTTTTTCATTAACATTAGGAGATTTTCTATGGAATTAGTGTTTATCCGTCACGGTTTTAGTGAGTGGAATGCAAAAAACTTATTTACTGGCTGGCGTGATGTGAACTTAACCGAACGTGGTGTGGAAGAAGCTAAGGCCGCAGGTAAAAAATTATTAGATGCGGGGTATGAATTTGATATTGCCTTTACTTCTGTATTAACTCGTGCAATTAAAACCTGTAACATCGTGTTAGAAGAATCTAACCAACTTTGGATTCCACAAGTGAAAAGCTGGCGTTTAAATGAGCGTCATTATGGTGCGTTACAAGGTTTAGATAAAAAAGCCACCGCAGAGAAATATGGTGAAGAACAAGTGCATATTTGGCGCCGTTCTTATGATACTTTACCACCATTACTTGATCCAAATGATCCGCATTCTGCGCATAATGATCGTCGTTATGCACTTCTCCCACAAGATGTTGTGCCAGATGGCGAAAATTTAAAAGTACTTTAGAGCGTGTGTTACCTTTCTGGGAAGATCAAATTGCACCAGCATTGTTGTCGGGTAAACGTGTATTGGTTACTGCGCACGGCAACTCATTGCGCGCTTTGGCAAAACATATCATCGGTATTTCTGATGAAGACATTATGGATTTTGAAATTCCAACAGGTCAGCCGTTGGTGTTAAAACTTGACGATAAATTAAACTTTGTAGATAAATTCTATCTATAATTGTTCTGACAAAAAAAGGTGCGTTTAACGCACCTTTTTATTTTGCTTTTTACTGCCCCTTTTGCACCCAATATTTAAACGGTGTACTTTCTGTTTCGCTTTTAAGTAAGCGATGATCCATAAATTGACAAAAACTTGGAATATCTCTTGTGGTGGCGGGATCGTCGGCAAGAATGAGCAACACTTCCCCTTCTTGCATATGGCGAATTTGCTTGCGTACTAGCATTACCGGTTCTGGGCAACGCAGTCCTTGGGTGTCTAACTGTTGGTGAATATGAATTTCGCTCATTGTTTATTTTTCGTTGAAATGATTTTGTGCGTATAATACCGTTCAATTGAAAATTGGTCAAAATGACAGGATTATGGAATATTTCATCCCGCAAAGTGCGGTGGTTTTTGAAGAAGAAATTAAGAAAAGTCGTTTTATTACTTATCTTAAACATACGGAAGGTTTAGAACAAGCGAAAGCCTTTTGGCAGGAAATTCGTACCCAGCACCCTAATGCGCGCCATCATTGTTGGGCAGCGGTGGCGGGCAAGCCTTCGGATTCTCAATCTTTAGGCTTTTCTGATGACGGCGAACCTGCAGGCACGGCGGGCAAACCAATGCTGAATGCCTTGTTGGGTAGCCAGATTGGTGAGATCAGTGCTGTGGTGGTGCGCTATTATGGCGGAATTTTGCTCGGCACGGGCGGTTTAGTGCGCGCTTATGGCAATGGCGTGCAACAGGCGTTGAAATTGCTCGAAACCACAATGAAAGTGGAACGAGAACATTTTTGTTTAACTTGCGATTATGACCAAATTAACTGGCTGCAACATTTATGCGAGCAGCAAGATGTGTTGATTGAATCGCAAGATTTCCAAGAAAAAGTGCATTTTGTGTTGGCAATTCGTCCTGATAAACGCGCTGCGTTTGAACGAGAATTAACCGAGCGTTCAGCAGGGCAGTTGGCTATCATCGCAATAAAATAAGAGAGAACATTGTGCATATATTATCTATTTTTCGAATTATCGGCATTTTGGTGATGTGCTTTTCAGCCACAATGCTCGTGCCAGCTTTTGTGGCGCTGATTTATGGCGATGGTGGCGGAAAAGCCTTTATGCAAGCCTTTATTGCCAGCTTTTCTTTTGGTACGTTGTTGTGGTGGAGCTGTCATCAACATAAACAGGAATTGCGTGCCAGAGAAGGCTTTCTTATTGTGGTGGCGTTCTGGGTATTGCTCAGTTTATTGGCGGTGATCCCTTTCTTATTATTTGATGAATTAACAATGAGCTTTGCCGATGCCACCTTTGAAGCCTTTTCAGCACTCACTACCACGGGCGCAACGGTGATGTCGGGGCTAGATAATTTACCTAAATCCATTTTATTTTATCGCCAACTTTTGCAATGGCTAGGCGGAATGGGATTGATCGTCTTAGTGGTAGCAGTCGTACCAATTTTGGGCATTGGTGGTAGTCAGCTTTATCGTATTGAATCCTCAGGGCCGCTTAAAGATCAGAAAAATCTTCCCAGAATTGCAGAAGTGGCAAAGTTGTTGTGGATTTTATATTGCGTGCTGACCACTGTGTGTATTATTGCCTATTGGGGCGCGGGAATGTCGCTATTTGACGCGATTTCTCATAGTTTCTCTACCGTGTCTAATGGCGGAATGTCCACCCACGACGCGAATTTAGGCTATTTCAACAATTCCACTATTTACTTTCTGGCTGCCTTTTTTATGCTGGTAGCTGGCTGCAACTTTGGGCTGCACATCACCGCGCTAACCCATTGGAAGCACCAAAGCCTATGGAAAACTTACTGGCACGATCCCGAATTTCGCTTCTTTTGTTTAGTGCAAGGCTTCTTTATTTTGGTGCTATCCCTTGGGCTATACCTTTCTTTCGATAACCTTTCCTTAATTGATGCCTTCGCGCAGGGGAGCGCGCAATCGGCCTCAATGGCGATGACGTCGGGTTACACCTTATTTGATTTCAATCAGTTACCGCCTTTTTTAGGAATGATGCTAGTGTTCGCAGGATTATTGGGTGGTTGTGCAGGTTCAACATCAGGTGGGCTCAAAATGATCCGCGTTTTGGTGGTATGGTTGCAATTTAAGCGCGAGCTAAAATCCCTTGTGCACCCTAACTTAGTCGTTCCCGTAAAATTAGGCGATAATCTCTTGTCTATGCACGTTATCGAACGTATTTGGGCATTTTTAATCGCTTTTTTCTTAACCTTCTGGCTCTGCGTTTTCGCAGCTATTTTATGTGGAATGAGCGCATTTGATTCCATCGGCGCTGTTTTTGCCGCGATTACTAATGCAGGCCCAGGCTTGGGAATGATTAGCACCAGCTTTGCTGACGTGCCAGATAGCGCAAAATATGTTTTTTCTTTCGCAATGGTGGCGGGACGTTTAGAAGTCTTCTCATTATTAGTGCTATTTAGCCCCGCATTTTGGAGAACCTAATGAAAACCTTGATTTTATATTCTAGCTATGACGGGCAAACGCAAAAAATCGCCCAATTTTTGGCAGAAAAGTTAAGCGCAGAAGTGCGTAGTATTAATGAGAATATGGCTGACTTAGCGGAATTTGAACGCATTATTATTGGCGCATCGATTCGTTATGGACACTTTAATAAATTGCTCTATAAATTTATCGAAAAAAACACCTCACTTTTAAATCACAAAAAACAGCATTTTTCGGCGTCAACCTTACCGCTCGCAAAGCAGATAAAAATACCCCAGAAACTAATGTCTATGTGCGGAAATTTCTACAACGCATTGCTTGGAAGCCCACTTGTGCCGCTGTGTTTGCTGGCGCATTGTTGTATCCCCGTTATGGCTGGTTCGACCGAATGATGATTCGTTTATTATGAAAATCACTGGCGGCGAAACTGACACCAGTAAAGAAGTTGAATATACCGATTGGCAAAAAGTGGCGGCGTTTGCAGAGCAGATAAAGCTGTTAAGTTAGATAAAAGAAAGTGCGGTAAAAATTTTGCTAATTTTTCACCGCACTTTGTATATTTGTGTAAAGGGACAAATGGATTTTACGTTGCAATATTAGCACCTCAAAAATGTGTTTTCTTCAGTTTTCCCTCGGTTTCCTTCTTTTTCCTACAAGAAAACATTTCTCATACGGCAGTAATCCCTTTAAATTGAATTAAAATTCATTTTTTATGCATATAAAGTTAAAGGTTGTGTTTTATTACTTGACAAGCTAGCTGAAATGTTACAAATTTAACTCACTTTGAATAAGCAAATTTATTGTGCTTGAAATGCTTATTTTGTGATTTTGAAATTTAATGACTAAAACTAAATAAGGAATAATTATGCAAATCAATCGTCGTCGTATGTTACAACTTGCTGCAGCAGGTGTTGCCGCGGGTTTTTTCAATCATAAAGTGCTTGCCGAAACGCAACCGATTACCGCACAGATAACGTTCACGCTACCAAGTGCTGAACATCCTTTATTGTTAAACTTCAATGAAAACTCATTGGGAATGAGTGCCTCTGCGCGTCAAGCTGTGATTAATCATCTTAATTTATCCAACCGCTATCCTGACAGTGAGCGTGAAGGCTTGATTGAAGATATTGCTAAGCGTTTCAATCTTAATACAGAAAATGTAGGATTAGGTAATGGTTCTTCTGAAGCCATTGAGGCTGTGATTTCAGGCTGGATTCAACAAGCGAATGATAAAAACAAGCGGTACAAGTGATTGCGCCCGATCCAACATTTGGTATTTATGAAGATTATGCTGCAGCTCGCAATATACCTGTAGTAAAAGTTCCGCTAAAAGCAGATCTCTCATTTGATCTTGATGCGATTCGAGCCAAGGCAGATCAATTTGATGGGATTAGCATTATTTATCTTTGTAACCCGAATAACCCAACGGCATTGCTAACACCAAATAGCCAGTTAGCTCCTTGGTTAGATAATATCCCAGCGAATCATCGCTTGTTGATTGATGAGGCTTATGCAGAATATGCAGAAAGCGATCCGCAATTTACCAGTGCGATAGAATGGGCGTGTAAAGGCACTGAACGTTTGGCGGTAACCAGAACGTTTTCTAAATTGTATGCCTAGCCGGTTTGCGGATTGGTTATATGGTGGCAGCGAAATCAGAAATGGATTATTTACGCCAATTTTTAAGTGCTGATAATACCAACTTAACTGCGGCAGTAGCGGCGCGTGCAACCTTAGCGGATAACGCCTTTTTACAAGAAAGCCGTCGCGTTACAGATGAATCTCGCCGTATGGTGATGAAAGCACTTGATGAATTAGGGCTTACTTATGTGGCAAGCAGTGCGAATTTCATTTTTCATCGCATCAAAGGTGATAGTGTTGAATACGCTAAGAGAATGAAAGCATACAATATTGTGGTTGGTCGTCCTTTCCCACCATTAACGAATTACAATCGTTTAACGCTAGGAACGCCGGAAGAAATGGCATATTTGATTCAGGTATGGAAAGAATTTCGCACAAAAGGCTGGATCTAAATTGAGATCTGAAAAGGATACCAAATAGTATCTTATAAATTTATAGAGTTTATAGGCGGAAAACTTGCTAATTTTCCACCGC
>NZ_PQVI01000082.1 GCF_002921145.1 Avibacterium endocarditidis | reverse complement strand
GAGCAATAACAGCACTGGCAAATCAGCAGACACCGCCCATTCAATCATTTGTTGGTCTAAATCTTTTAAAGGGTGGCGAATATCCATTAAAATCACCACACCGCCTAAACATTCACGTTTTTGCAAATATTCGCCCAAGGCTTTCTGCCATTGGATTTTCATTTGCTCAGGCACGGCAGCATAGCCATAGCCCGGTAAATCCACCAATTTATAGAACGGTTCCACTTCAAACACATTAATTAATTGCGTCCGCCCTGGGGTTTTGGACGTGCGGGCAAGGTTTTTCTGGTTAGTTAAGGCATTAAGCGCGGTGGATTTCCCAGCGTTAGAACGTCCTGCAAAGGCAATTTCCATACCGCTATCTTCAGGCAACACGCGAATATTCGGTGCGCTCATCAGAAAATGGGTTTTGTGATAATTCAGTTTAATTTCGTTGCTCATTTTATCTATCTTTTTACTAGTTCAGCCAATAAGGGAATGCCTAGGATACCCTAAAATCACAAAGTGCGGTAAAAAATCTCGAAATTTTCCGCTGCACTTTTGTGATTATTTTCATTTCAGACTATCAGTTTTTCTTCATCAAAGTCCTCCTCTTTAGCAAAGAGGGGTTAGGTTAGGGGAGATTTGTCTGTTGCTCAAACAATTCTTTCCAAGCAACAAATAGAAAAATCAAAATGGCGGACACATAGGTCCGCCACTACAGGCAAAAACCAATTATTCGCAGTGTTGTTTATATAGAGCCATAATCACTTCTCGTACAACATTGAGTTGGGGTTCGGGGAGAAGAAAGTGGCTGAAAAAGCTTTGTCTTGTTGAGTGGTGATGTTTTCCCAGCGAAATTCTTCGGGCGTGCCAATGCGTCTAAGTTCCGCGGCTTGCAATTTTTGTAGCTTGTTCGGCGGTACGAGTTCACTTAAATCTACATTTAAAACAATCGCAAGCGTCTTTAACTTATCTAATCTTGGGATCATTTTACCGTTCAGCCATTGCGAAGCCGCCTGTGGTGTAATGTCTTGCCCTTCATATTTTAAATTAAAGATCGTTTCTAACACTGAAGGCTTTGGTGGATAGCCTTTTCTTGTCATAGCTTGCCTTAAATTAGCGGCGAATTTTTCTTTTTCATTCATAGCGTGGCAAAGCTATCACGCAGTGATTTTGATAATGAAAGTTATATTGTTAAAACTTTAAAAAAGATCAATAATACTTTCAGTTTTAAAGTCTAATCTCAAATTTTAAAGTGTCTAACGAAAAACAAATAGTTTCAAAAAAACGTGTGGCGGATCACGGGGAAGTTTATACCCGAGAGCGTGAAGTGAACGCAATGTTGGATTTAGTCGCGATACAGACCCAATCACTTTCTGCCACTTTTTTAGAACCTGCGTGCGGAACGGGCAATTTTTTGATCGAAATTTTGCGCCGAAAGTTGGCGGTGGCGGCAGAAAATTATCTAGATAAAAGTAAGCGAAAAAAACACGTTAAATCGCCAAGCCAGCTTTCCTATGAGCGAGATTTAATCCTTGCGGTAAGCAGTCTTTACGGTATTGAGCTGTTGGAAGATAACGTAAAAGCCTGCCGCAAACGGCTGTTTGATTTTGCTGCGCAAGAATACGCGCGGCTGTTTCCGCACAGCCAAAAAACCGAATGTCTTGATGCCATTGATTGCCTGTTGCATTTCAACATTGTGTTGGGCGATGCGTTAAAAATGGAAGTGAAATACCCGCGCGAGCATTCCCTCATTCCGAATTTAAGTGGTGCGGAAGAAGAGCGGGCGAAAAAAGCGATTATTTTTTCTCAGTGGAGTTTTATTAACGAGAGAAAAATCAAGCGCGTGCCGTTTATCTACTCAGGCTTGGTTGGGGAAGAATACACCATCACGCCAAATGCCTAATCAAAGGCTGAGAACCCCATTTTCCAGATTTGCAGGAACGGCTCAACCATATTTTTACCAAGCAATTATTCGGCATTGGCATCACCACGCTCACAGCGCAACTTAGCCGCCGCAGCCTGTATTGCAGCCGTGAAGCGAATGGCGAATATTCTGTCTGCACCGCCTTTGATGATGAAAATGGTCATATTTTTTACCGCACTTTAGCCCACAAATGGGAAAAGGAACGTTGTACGGAATGCGGTGCATCGCAAAAAGAATTTGATCGTGGTGATGAACTTGAAACTCACGCCTACCATTTTATCCATTCTTACAGCCCATTTTTTGAACGATATAAAGAGATGAAATTTGACGTTATTATTGGCAATCCGCCTTATCAATTAAGAGATAGTGGTGCACAATCCAGTGCTAGCCCGATTTATCAACACTTTGTGGAACAAGCGAAAAAATTGCAACCTGAATATTTGGTGATGATTATCCCTGCCCGTTGGTATGCAGGCGGCAAAGGGCTTGATGAGTTCCGTTCCACAATGTTGCAAGATTCGCAAATTCGCCAGTTGCACGATTTCTCTAATTCGCAGGATTGTTTTGCTGGTGTAGAAGTTTTAAAGGAGAGTATTTCCAGATAGATAAAAATCATAATGGAGAATGTGAGGTCTTTAATTATCAGAATGGAGAGCTTATTTCAAATATCAAGCGTCTCTTTCAAGAGAAAGGATTAGATGCATTTATTCGTTATCATTCTGCAATATCTATTTTGAAAAATCTCAATTTCATAATTCGATCAAAATTTATTCTAATCAGAAAGTTGGTTATATTGAGTGTAATATAATTTCAAAAAATATTGATCTAATTGCCGAGTAAAAGTTTAAGGGGCTGACGTAGATTAGCTAGTATGCTAACCTACAAAAATGAAGATAACTCATGTAAATTAAAGAAGTCTATACAGAAAAAGCTACTTGAATTTTTTGTATTAGAAGTAAACAGCTCGGATCAGCCGCAGATTTACTCGGTATTCAGCCCAATTCAGCCATCCTGTTTCACCGCAAAATCCGTGAGGTCATCAGCTATTATTTAGCACTTGAAGCGGATGAAGTATTTGACGGACAAATTGAGTTGGATGAAAGCTATTTCGGTGGACATCGTAAAGGAAAACGAGGTCGTGGAGCTGCAGGAAAAGTCGCTGTTTTTGGGATATTGAAACGGCAAGGAAAAGTGTTTACTATTGTCGTAGATGATACCAAATCAAAAACGTTACTGCCTGTTATAACAAGGAAAATTAAGCCTGATAGTTGGGTTTATACAGATACGTATCGTAGTTATGATGCCCTTGATGTAAGCGAATTTCACCACGAACGAATTAACCATTCGGAGCTGTTTGCAGTGAAACAAAATCACATCAACGGCATTGAAAATTTTTGGAGTCAAGCCAAGAGGATACTCCGAAAATATAATGGAATTGACCGAAAAAGTTTTCCATTATTTTTGAAAGAATGTGAATTTCGATTTAACTTTGGGACACCAAAAGAGCAGCTAAAAACATTGCGAAAATGGTGTGAAATTTAGGGCTAATCTACGTCAGCCCCAAGTTTAAAGTTAACGGATAAAAAATAGCAGGAAAAATCCTGCTATTTCACTATTTCTTTACTCACCTTTTAAACGATACTGCACTAAATCTTCAATCGTCATCACGGGATAATCAAATTCTTTCGCGAATTTAATGATTTCAGGGGTGCGTGCCATTGTGCCGTCATCGTTGGTGATTTCACAGATTACCGCCGCAGGTTTGTAGCCTGCAAGCACGGCAAGATCGACGGAGGCTTCGGTGTGTCCACGGCGTTTTAATACGCCACCCTCTGCTGCTCTTAAGGGGAAGATATGCCCTGGGCGGTGTAAATCTTGCGGTTTTGCATTATCTGCGACGGCTGCTCTAATGGTGGTTACACGATCTGCTGCGGAAACGCCTGTGGATACGCCTTCTGCGGCTTCAATAGTTACGGTAAATGCCGTTTTATTGACGCTCGTATTATTTTGTACCATTGGCGGCAAATCAAGCTGTTGGCAAATTTCATCGCTTAAACATAAACAAACAATGCCGCTGCCGTAACGAATAAGTTTTGCCATTTGTGCAGGTTCAATGGTTTGCGCTGGGAAAATTAAATCCCCTTCATTTTCGCGATCTTCATCGTCTAAAACGAGTACGCCATTACCTTGTTTGAAAGCTTCAATGGCTTTTTCAACACGCTCTTGTGGCGTGCCAAATGCGGATAAAATTGACTGATTCATAGTAAAAAACCTGTTAAAAAATTAATGGATACTTGAATCAGGGCTGATGAGGAAAGGCTTTTCATTAGATAAGAAAATCCAATAACAAAGGCAGATTTTACCTAAGGCAAATCTGTTTATTCTCTTTCATCCAGACTTTAACTGTCGGCTTTGGATTTTCACCAAATCTGCTGACTTTACTTTTGCAAGTAAACGCTCGTGGGCTTATGCGTGCGCACTTACCACCGGTAGGGAATTTCGCCCTGCCCTGAGAATGCTTGCATAGTATAACGCAATCTAAATAGAGAAAAAATGTTTTTCTTTGCGCCGATATTGCATACAATATGCCACATTGATGCAATAATGTGAGGTCTTTATGCTAAATCCACAAAAAATAGAGCAAATTATACAACAAGTGCAAAATTCTTTACCGCAAGGAATGAAAGAGCTTGGTAAAGATGCTGAAGCAAAATTTAAGCAAGTTTTGCAAGCTCAATTGGCCAAATTAGATGTTGTAACCCGTGAAGAGTTTGATGTGCAAACTCAAGTTTTAATGCGTACTCGTGAGAAACTGAACGAGTTAGAAAAGCGTGTCGATGCCCTGTTGCAAGCGCAAAATCAAGGGCAAGAAACGCGCTAAAATCTCACCGCCCTTTGCTTATTAAACGAAAAGTGCGGTCTTTTTTCTGAATAAATTTGTGGCAATATAAGGAATTTCAAGATGTCCGCTTTCGCCTATCTACAACAAAAACGTAAGCAGTTAAATTTAAAAGTGAATGAGGTTTGCGAACAAGCCAATATTACCCGTGCTTATTTTAATCAGCTGGTGAGTGGTAAAATTAAAAATCCAAGTGCAACAAAGTTATCTGCTTTACATAAAGTGCTACAAATCACTGATCTACAAGATAAAAAAGTGGGGGTGATTTTTGGCAAGTTTTACCCTGTGCATACTGGGCATATCAATATGATTTATGAAGCGTTCAGTAAGGTAGATGAAGTCCACGTTGTGGTGTGTAGCGATACAGAGCGCGATCTGAAATTATTTTATGATAGCAAAATGAAGCGTATGCCAACAGTGCAAGATCGCCTGCGTTGGATGCAACAAATTTTTAAATATCAGAAAAATCAAATTTTCATTCATCATTTAGTGGAAGACGGCTTGCCGAGCTATCCAAACGGCTGGCCTGCGTGGGCAGAACGGGTTAAACAGCTTTTTGAAGAAAAGCAGGTGAATCCTAGCGTGGTATTTAGTAGCGAACCGCAAGACAAAGCACCTTACGAAAAATATTTGAATTTACAGGTGGAATTGGTTGATCCGCAGCGTCAATTCTTTAACGTTTCCGCCACTAAAATTCGTAATACGCCTTTCCATTATTGGAAATTTATCCCGAAAGAAGTGCGTCCGTTTTTCGCCAAAACTATTGCCATTTTAGGCGGCGAAAGCAGCGGAAAAACCGTGTTAGTGAATAAACTTGCCACCGTATTCAACACCACGTCAGCCTGGGAATATGGACGTGAGTTTGTGTTTGAAAAATTAGGGGGTGATGAGCAAGCGATGCAATATTCTGATTACCCACAAATGGCGCTGGGTCATCAACGTTATATTGATTACGCCGTGCGCCACGCCCATAAAGTCGCGATTGTGGATACAGACTTCATCACCACGCAAGCATTTTGTATTCAATATGAAGGCAAAGCGCACCCGTTTTTGGATTCAATGATCAAAGAATATCCTTTCGATATTACGATTTTATTGAACAACAACACTAAATGGGTGGATGATGGCTTGCGCAGCCTTGGTAGTCACAAACAGCGCCAACGCTTCCAACAATTATTGAAAAAATTATTGGATAAATATAACGTACCTTATATTGAAATTGAATCACCAAGCTATTTAGAGCGTTATAATAAGGTGAAATCCATTGTAGAAAAAATTCTCAATGAAGAAGAGCTTCCCGAACTAAACAACGATAAATCCATTTTTGAGGAATAACAGCCCCTATGATCTTATTTGCAGGCGACCCACACGGAAGATACGAGCATCTTTACCCTTTTGTGCAAGAGCAAGAGGGTATCGCCCTTGTCATACTCGGGGATTTACAACTCACCACCACCGAAGAATTGGATAAATTGGCGCAATATTGCGACCTCTGGTTTATTCACGGCAACCACGACAGCAAAACCGTTGCCGCCTTTGAAGCCATTTGGGGAACAGAATGGAAAAGCCGAAACCTACACGGACGCGTACAAACTATTCAAGGCAAACGCATTGCCGGATTAGGCGGCGTATTCCGTGGACAAATTTGGATGCCGCCCAATAAACCTGTTTTTTTCGACCCTATTCATTATTGCCAATATTGTCCACAAGAGAAAATTTGGCACGGTGGTTTGCCATTGCGCCACCGAGCCTCGATTTTTCCTTCTGACTTTGAACAACTAGAAAATCTGCAAGCGGATATTCTCATCTCCCACGAAGCACCAAGCCCCCACCCTCTTGGCTTTGCCGTGTTCAACAAACTGGCGAAAAAAATGGGCGCAACGCACATTTTCCACGGCCACCACCACGAAAATTTTGATTATTCCCAGATTAACCGTGATCCCAAACTCAAAATCACCAACGTAGGCTTCCGCAGCCTATGCGATGAACAAGGGAATTATTTACTAAAAAATATTGATGATAGAAAATAATTTTTCTTGTTTTCTTTTTCAGACCAAATATAAAGTGCGGTTAGAAATTCTATAAAATTTCAGGCTATCCTAAATTCTTTGAAAGTTTCTGCAACAACCGATCCATCGCCCGATAGGAAAGTGCTTCTGCCAAATGAGGGCGTTGGATTTGCTTTTCATTATTTAGATCTGCAATGGTGCGAGCCACTTTTAAAATACGGTGATAAGCACGCACAGAAAGCCCTAATTGAGTGAGCGTATTTTCAAGGAAAATACCGTCTTGCGAGCTAATTTTACAATCTCGCTCAATTTCTTTACTACTTAAATGTGCGTTGATTTTTCCAGCGCGTGTAAATTGAATTTCACGAACTTTAATAATTTTCGACCGCACTCGCTCACTGGTTTCCCCTTTATTTTCAATATGTTGCAATGTACCTTTAGGCAAAAGGGGAACTTCAATGGATAAATCAAAGCGATCTAAAAATGGCCCTGAAAGACGATTCAAATAGCGCATCACCTGTTGCGGTGAAGTGCGATTATGCACGCCAGTGTAATGCCCAGTAGGGCTTGGGTTCATTGCTGCAATCAGTTGAAATTTCGCTGGAAAACAGATTTTC
>NZ_PQVI01000081.1 GCF_002921145.1 Avibacterium endocarditidis | reverse complement strand
GCAATTTGGACGGGAAAATTTATCCTATTGCCCTTTATAGATATTTCAAAAACAGAAAGTGTGGTGGGATTAAAAAAACTTTTTAAAAAATTACCGCACTTTGTTATTACTTATTTTTGCTCTTGGCTGATTGCGTTTTTCTTTGTAGTTGTTATAACGTGTTTCGCACGTTATGCGACTTACTTTCTTTTGGTTATCCAAAAGGAATGTAAGCAAAGAAAACGTCCCCTACCATCGCTAAATTTCTTTTACCTCCATACGGCGTTGTTTTGCCTTGCCGTACTAGCGTACTGTCTGCGGCAAAACGCCTTGTCTGGAAGTAAGAAATTTTGCGAGCATTGCTTTTCCTCATTCCAATAAAATTCTCTTTACGAAAAATCAGCCTGATGTTCGCTTCGCTCTCGCTCGGCGTGATTTTTCTAAAAATTTTATTTCCATTCGGGCAATTTACAAGGGGATTGTCCGATATTTCACGTTCAATTTTAAATTTAAAGTGCGGTGAGATTTTTTTAAAGTTTTTTGAAAATATGACCGCACTTTTATTTTTCTATCATAAACACAATTTGTGAATTTTACGCTTTTTTCCGCAATTTTGCGTAATAAAATCCATCACCGCGATTTTCTTGTGGGAAGAATTGATGGCCGACCTGCCCTTGTTCGGGGAATGGCAGGGGCATTAATTCTGCCTCGGGGTGTTGTTGTAAAAATTCGCTGATTTGTTGGCAGTTTTCTTCTGGCAATAACGAGCAAGTGGCGTAGAGCAAGACGCCATTTGGTTTTAAGCATTGCCATAATGCGTTCAAAATCGATTTTTGTAAGGCCACCAACTGGGCTATGTCACTTTCTTTGCGTAGCCATTTTATATCTGGATGACGGCGGATAACGCCTGTAGCAGAGCAAGGAGCATCAAGCAAAATTCGGTCAAATTGCACCGCACTTTGTTCGAACTGTGGTTGAATTTGGGAGAGCCATTGTTCTGGCTGGCTAGCATCACCGCAAATCACCTGTGCGTGTTGCCTCATTCGTGATAAATTTTCTTCTACTCGTTTTAAGCGATGTTGTTCCACATCTAATGCCACCACTTTCGCTTGCGGAGCAAGTTCTAAAATATGGGTGGTTTTACCGCCCGGTGCGGCACAAGCATCCAAAATCAATTCACCATTTTGCGCTGCAAGTAATAACCCCGCCCATTGGGCGTGTAGATCCTGCACTGTGAGCCAGCCTTGCGCAAAATGTGGTAACTGAACCACGCTTTTCGCCTGAGCTAAGCGAATTGCTTGTGGATGATCATCCGCAACAGCTTCAATCTCCGCGTTTTGTAACAAGGTTAAATAATTACTAACCTGAGTATGCTGGCGATTGACTCGCAACCACATCGGTGGTTTTTGATTATTCGCATCAATAATTTCACGCCAATGGGGATAGGCTTTTTTCAGTTTATTCACGAGCCATTCAGGGTGCAAGGTTTGCCAATGCTTATCCACTTTCGCCAAAATCTGTTCCCGCTCCCGCAAAAAGCGACGTAATACGCCATTCACCACCCCCTTGAAGCGCTCTAATTTAAGGCTTTTTGCCGCTTTCACCATTTCATCAACCACAGCGTGATCAGGGGTACGCAAATATAACAATTGATACAGCCCCACCAATAATAAACAATGCACAAGGCGTGTTTTACCTTTCAATGGCTTATCCACTAAGTGCAAAATGATTTGTTCCAGACGGGGCAATACGCGACAAACACCAAAGCAAATTTCTTGTAACAATGGCAAATCTTGTTCTTTCAGTGAAGGTGTTTTTTCCGCCAATAATGTAGAAAGTGATTGTCCCTTATCTAAGACTTGCAAAAGATATTGTGCAGCCACCGCTCTCACAGAAAGTGCGGTGCTTTTGGGGAGAATTTTTGTTTTTGTCCGATTCATTATGCCAACACCTTACCCACTGTAAACCACTCAGCTCGGCCATTGAGTAAATCCTGTGCCGACATCATTTTTTTTCCTGATGGTTGCAATTGGGTGAGATTTAACACCCCCTCGACAGTGGCGATTTGAATACCTGTTTTATCTGCCCTTAAAATCGTACCTGCGGGCTGATTTTGATGAGGTAGCACATTGGCTTGATACACTTTCAAGGTCTGCTCGTTACCCTCTTTATCCGTGGTCACAAAATAGCTAATCGGCCAAGGATTAAACGCGCGAATACAACGCTCAAGCTGTGTCGCTGAAAGCTGCCAATCCAATTTTGCTTCTTGTTTAGAAAGTTTATCGGCATAGTTGGCAAGGGCCTCATCTTGTGCCTCGGGCGGAAACTGCCCAGCTTCCAAGCCATTTAACACATCAAGCAACGCATTTGGCGCAATCTGTTCCAACTTATGATAAAGGCTTAGAGAGGTGTCTTCTGGGCTGATGTCGCAATACACTTTATGCAGCATATCGCCCGTATCTAAGCCTTCATTCATTTGCATAATGGTAACGCCTGTTTGTTTATCACCTGCCCAAATCGCGCGCTGAATCGGCGCTGCCCCACGCCAACGAGGCAAAATCGAACCGTGTACATTCAAGCAGCCTAATCTTGGCGCGTCCAATACTGCTTTCGGCAAAATTAAGCCATAAGCCACCACCACCATCACATCAGCATTCAGCGCTGCCAGCTCCTGCTGCGCTTCCGCTTTGCGTAGGGATTTATGCTGATAAACAGGGATCTGATGCTGCTCCGCCAATTGTTTCACCGCGCTGGCTTGCAGTTTCTTGCCCCGTCCAGCTGGCTTGTCTGGCTGCGTGTAAACCGCAATCACATTATGCTCTGAATTCAACAGCGCCGCTAAGTGCTGTGCAGCAAATTCTGGCGTCCCCGCAAAAATAATATTTAAAGGTTTTGTCATCGCATTTCTCTTGATTATGCAAGGTTGGAATTGGCGTTAAGTATAATGTATTTTTGACTTGGGGTGAAAAGAATACTGAAAGAAAGGCTGATTAAAAATAAAGTGCAGTGGGAAATTTGCCAAAAAACAACCGCACTTAGTTAATCGCTAAAATGAAAAAGCGAGCCATTTGGCTCGCTGACAACATTTATCAAAACAAACTTAAGCGGTTAATTTTTACGATTTTTCCATAATCGGATCAATCGTCTATAACGCTCAGATACCGCTTGAATCAACTGCTCATCGGAAAGCTCGCCGGCAAGCCATTGAGAAGAGGGTTGTCCGAAGATTGTGCGACCAACAGCAAAACCTTTGACTAACGGCGCATTTGCAGAGGCTTTAAAGACTTGTTCAAAGGTTTCTTCTGGGGCATCTAACCCTAAAATAAGAATACCGCGGCAATAAGGATCACTTTGTTCGATGACGTGGCTAATCTCTTGCCAAGCCTGCGCAGAAACACCGGGTAATTTCCACCAATCTGGCTTAATGCCAATAGCATAGAAATGTTTAATCATTTCTGCATAATAAGCCTCGTTTTGTTCCATATCTGCAGGCAAAATAATTTCTAATAGCAATTCGTGTCCTGTTCGGCAACAAGTTTGGTAAACCTGTTTGAGCATTTCATCTTGTTCTGCACGCAAATCTGCATTATCGGCAGGGTGATAGAAAGCAAGACATTTAACAACCTGTTCGGCAGGCCAATTGATGAGTTGGCTACCAAGATCACCATGTTCTAAACGTAACGGACGAGAAGAAGGCAACTCAATTGGTCGCCCAATCCACCAGCCTTTACCGGTGATTTCATTGAGCGCTGCTTGTCCGAAGGTTGTATCAGCCAGAACACCGGCGTGTCCGTTGGCAATACTTTCTTGTTGTGCCGTTTGTTCGGCCGCTTGGACAAGAAGTTTTTTCAGAACAGGGATTCTATCTAAATTCGCACCGCACTTTTGCGCCATATCAACAAGTTGTTTACGATGATCAAAAGCAAAAATACAAAGATCGTCCCATTGGGTTTTACGCGTGGTAACACGATGTAAATGATTTAGTTGTAGATCAAGGTCAGGACGTGGCACACTTTCTGCTCGAGCCAAATAATCATCTAGCTCAACCTTGGTTGGCATTGCTGGCGCACAGCCGTGACGAGAAACTACTAGCGCACCGCAAGCATTGGCATAACGGCAACATTGCTCCCAGCTTTCACCATTGATATAGCCGCGCAATAAGCCTGACATAAAGGCATCACCTGCGCCTAAAACATTCAATACTTCAACTCGTACACCATAGACATTAATACCGCCGTCCAAATCATCAGGAATATCCCCCTCAAACACAGAGCAACCTAATGCCCCACGTTTACACACGAGTGTAGCATTGCTCACGTTACGTACATTTTTTAGTGCCGTTAATGTATCTGTCGAGCCACCTGCAATATGGAACTCTTCTTCTGTGCCAACTAATACATCAAAATGATGCAACACTTCTTGCAGTGATTTGGTTACCGCTTCGGAATCAATAAAACGTGTTTCACCATCACCAAGAGACGTTAAGCCCCACAAAACAGGACGATAATCAATATCAAGCAAACGTTTTGTGCCATTACGTCCTGCATATTCTAAGGCAGTTAATACTGCGTGGCGTGTTTTAGGATGAGATAAATGCGTGCCCGTAATCGCAAGTGCTTTAGCTGAAGCGATATAAGCCTCATCAAAATCTTCTGCGCTAATCGCCATATCAGCACAATTCTCACGATAAAAAATAAGGGGGAAAGTATCTTGATCTTTAATACCCAAAATCACTAACCCAGTAAGCCGTTCTTTGTCTGTAATTAAATGGCTGGTATCCACCCCAACACGTTGTAGTTCCTCCCGTAGAAAACGCCCCATATGCTCATCTCCGACACGAGCAAGCATAGAAGACTTCACGCCTTGCACTGCTGTGCCATAAGCCACATTTCCAGAGGATCCGCCTAAATATTTTGCAAAAGAGGTGACATCTTCCAAGCGGCAACCAATTTGTTGAGCATACAAGTCCACTGCCACACGTCCAAGACAGATAAGATCTAAGGTTTTTCAGTCGTTTTCATTGTGCTTTTCCTTAGTGATGATGAAATCACAAAATACTTAACTCATAAAATCATAGTTAAATTAAAACATATATTTCAAAAATGTCATTTTATGAAATTAATATTTGAGAAGTAGATCACAAAGATTTTCACCTATCCCAAGAAAACTACGACTTCATCTTAAAATTTAGCAAAGAACATTTTCTGTTCAGATGAAATTTTTGCTATTATGAACCAAGTTATAAAATACTTATTTCGTTAGGAAGGTAGAATGCAAAATAACTCTCAGTTAGTCCAATTACAAAATGAAATCCGTGCGCGTTACGACAGTTTAAGTAAACGTTTAAAGCAAGTGGCACAGTATGTGCTAGATAACAGTAATAGTGTGGTGTTTGATACTGTTGCTACCATTTCTGAACGAGCCGATGTGCCGCCTTCCACCTTAATTCGTTTCGCTAATGCTTTTGGCTTCAGTGGATTTAATGAAATGAAGCAGATCTTCCGTGAAAACCTAATGGAAGAAACGGCAAATTATACTGAACGTTTACAACTTTTTCGTCAGCTTGAACCCGAACAAGCCAATCAAGAAAGTGCGGTGGATATTTTGAATATTTTTGCTCAAGCGAATTATCAAGCGTTACAGCAATTAGCTAGCCAAACCTCTGAGCAGGAAATACAGCAAGCAGTGGAAATTTTAAACAATGCAAACAATATTTTCATTATTGGCTTAAAACGTTCCTTTAGCATTGCGAGCTATTTAGACTATGCCCTGCACCACTTAGACTGCCGTTCATTTTTAATCAATGGATTAGGGGGAATGTTTGATGAACAACTTAATTTAGTTAAAGAGGGTGATGTCGTCATTGCGATTAGCTTTTCACCTTATGCAAAAGAAACAGTAGATATTATGCACACTACGGCAAATAAAGGCGTAAAACAAATTGCGATCACGGATAGCCAAATTAGCCCTTTAATCGCCTTCAGCGATGTTTCTTTTGTCATTAAAGAAGCCCAAGTACGCGGTTTTCGCTCACAATGTGCAACAATGACTTTAGTACAAACTTTGGCAATTGCACTTGCGTTAAAGAAAGAATTGCCTCCTTTAGAAAATAAATAATAGATAAACAAAAAGGCTTGAGATTGCTCTCAAGCCCTTGTCATTTTCGCTTGGAAAATTAATCACCAAGACGCTCTTTAATACGTGCAGATTTACCTGAACGTTCGCGTAAGTAGTAAAGTTTCGCTTTACGCACTGCACCTTTACGTTTCACGGCGATGCTGTCGATAACTGGTGAGTGAGTTTGGAATACACGCTCAACGCCTACACCGTTAGATACTTTGCGTAAAGTGAATGCACTGTGCAAGCCGCGGTTACGAATTGCAATAACCACGCCTTCGAATGCTTGCAGACGACGTTTACTTCCTTCAACAACCCATACTTTAACTTCTAAAGTATCACCTGGGCGGAAGCTAGGTACATTTTGTTTTAATTGTTCTTGTTCAATTTGTTTAATGATGTTACTCATTGTGTAATCCTTCTAAGATCCTAGTATTAACTGATGATTTTGCGAATGGTTAAACTCGCAATCAACTAATCAACTTTATTTGCTTGCTGTTCAAGTTTGACTTGCACCAGCAGTTTCCGTTGTTCGTCAGTCAGAGCTAGGCTTTCCAATAGCTCAGGGCGTCTTAACCAGGTTCGCAATAACGATTGTTTTAATCGCCATTTACGAATTTCTGCGTGGTTACCCGACATCAACACCGCAGGCACTGACATTCCGTCTAGCACCTCTGGCCGAGTATAGTGCGGGCAATCTAATAAACCGTCAGCAAAAGAATCTTCTTCTGCAGAGGCTTGCTTGCCTAGCACTCCTGGAATAAACCTTGCAACGGCATCAATTAATGTCATTGCTGGCAGCTCTCCCCCTAAGAACGTAATCACCCACTGACCATTCTTCATCAATTTCAGTTTGGATTACTCGCTCATCAATGCCTTCATAACGCCCGCAGACGAAAATCAATTTCTGATTTTTTGCCAGCTCTGTTACGCCATTTTGATCGAGTTTACGTCCTTGTGGCGAAAGATAAATCACCTTTGCCCCTTCTCCTGCTGCCGTTTTAGCCGCTTGGATTGCATCACGCAATGGTTGCACCATCATCAACATTCCAGGCCCACCGCCATAAGGACGGTCATCAACGGTTTTATGTTTATCCGTGGTGAAATCACGCGGATTCCAACACTGTACTTGCAAGAGATTTTGTTTTACGGCTCTGCCCGTTACCCCATACTCAGTAATCGCTTTAAACATTTCGGGGAACAATGAAACAAGACCAATCCACATTGTTATTTTCCTAATTTGTAGGCTCGAAATGCTACAACCTAAAGCTCACTGTATGCCTGAGTTTAGAAACCAGCGTCCCAATCCACTTCAATAGTCTTGGTGGTGAGATCTACTCTTTTAACTACTTGTTCATACAAAAACGGAATTAACCGTTCTTGTTTTCCAAAAGCATCTTTCTGACTTGCTCGCACAACTAATACATCATTTGAGCCAGTTTCCATCATTTCAGCCACCGTTCCCATATTGTAACCTTGTAGATTCACCACTTGGCAGCCAATTAAATCGTGCCAATAATAATCCCCCTCTTCAAGTTCAGGGAATACAGATAGATCTACGCCAATTTCAACATTAGTGAGGGTTTGTGCGATTTCACGATCATTAATGCCTTTTAATTTAACAATAAGTTCGTGATTATGATGTTTCCAACTTTCTAATTCTGTTGGCTGCCATTGGCCTTTAATTTTTAAAACCAAGGTTGATAATCAAAAATGCTTTCGGCTTGTTCTGTTGATGAATAAATGCGTAACCAACCACGAATTCCGTATGTTGAGCCTAATTTGCCAACGACTTCAATTCTTTGTTGCGTCATTTTATTCACCTATAAACCTTAAAAACTGCAATTAAGCTGCAGCTTTTTGAGCTTCTTTTACCAAAGAGCTAACGCGATCTGATAAGCTTGCTCCTTTCTCAACCCAAGCATTTACACGCTCAAGATTGATACGAAGACGCTCAGCATTACCTGCCGCTAAACGGGTTGAAAAAGCCAACAACGCTCAATAAAACGACCATCGCGTGGGCAACGGCTGTCAGCAACTACAATTTGGTAAAATGGGCGTTTTTTAGAACCGCCACGAGATAAACGAAT
Source organism: Avibacterium endocarditidis (assembly GCF_002921145.1). Classification (GTDB taxonomy): domain Bacteria; phylum Pseudomonadota; class Gammaproteobacteria; order Enterobacterales; family Pasteurellaceae; genus Avibacterium; species Avibacterium endocarditidis. The sequence continues at coordinate 30,909 of NZ_PQVI01000081.1, read as the reverse complement.
GGTTACCATAACCTTCCTCTAATTAATTAATACTAAAAGAAAACCCACATCGAAGGCGTGGGAATGCTTACTTTTTTCTCTGTATATATAGACAAAAAGCCTGTGGATTGTACTCTTTTTTATGAAAAAAGCAAGGTAAATAGTGCGCTGAAGTGAATTATTCTTTAATAAAAACGTCTTCCTTTGCTACAATGTCGCAATCTATTTAAAAATAACCTGTGAACGTTAGAATGATGCAAAAACTTTTGGTAATCCGCAACGACAAACTGGGCGATTTTATGCTGATATTTCCCGCCTTAGCGTTGATAAAAAAGGCAAATCCTCAGTTAAAAATCACCGCACTTGTGCCTAAATATACCGCGCCAATGGCTGAGCTTTGTCCTTACATTGATGACATTATTATTGATGTGCAAGATAAAAAAGATAAAACCCAATTTAAGCAAGTCTTACAGGCCATTAAAGCAGCGCATTTTGACGGTGTGATCAGCTTTTTCTCTAATTGGCATAATGCAAAATTGGTGTGGCTAAGTGGCATTAAATATCGTCTTGCACCTGCGACAAAATTGGCGCAACTGGCTTATAACCATCGTTTAACTCAACGCCGTTCACGTTCCCTTAAGCCAGAATTTGAATACAATTTGGATCTGGCAAGGGCGTTTTTACAGGCGCAGCATTTGCCGATTACTGAACCGCACGCGCCTTATCTAGTCGTTCCACAAGAGATTTTACAAGCGCAAAAAAGTAAGTTCCAACAGCAGTTAGGGATTGTACAAATAAAAATGGATTTTCCTACATAGTGGCACGGGCGGTTCGGCAAATAGCCTTTCTTTAGCGCAATACGCCGAATTAATTCAAGATATTTTGCAACAATTTGATGCCTATATTGTTCTTACTGCAGGGCCAAATGAAAGCGAACAGGCGCATCAATTAGCCCAATTAGTGAATAATCCCAATGTGGTGATTTATGATAAGAATGAAGGGTTAGTGGATTTCACTTATTCTTTGGCTTGCGCAGATTTGTTTATCGCAGGTTCAACAGGGCCATTACACATTTGCGGTGCATTAAATGTGCCAACCATTGGTTTTTTTCCAAGCCATCGTTCCGCAACCCCATTGCGCTGGCAGCCAATTAATGATCCTTCACGCCATTTGGCTTTTTGTCCGCCAAATGAAGAGAAAGAACTGGCGAATATTCAAATAAATAAAATACTGCCACAAATTCAATCGTTTATTGTAAAACAATGGGCATAAATTGATAACGAGAAATAAAAAAGTGCGGGCTAATTTTTCACCGACTTCTGTATTTATGATTTATTACTATTTTTTACGCGTTCTAATCCACAAATCGGCATATTTAACAAAGGTAGAATGCCCTGAAAGCACGGCTAATAAAAAGCCTTCTTTGCCATCTAAAAATCCTGCTTTTAATAGATACATTTTGGCGAAAGTCGCAATGCCGTGCGTAATCCCTTGAAACAGCGTGGCTTTTTTGCCTTGTCTATGGCGCTGTTCCGCCCAAGCTTGCGCATAGTTAGCCGATTTCACCAAGTAATGATGCAAATTTTTATAAGGATAATGCAACAAGTTACCCGCCAATTTTTCCACTTTTGTATTGACAGGATACACCACTTTTTCGTGAACTAAGGCATCGTTATAGCCTGCATACTGGGTTTGATACAAACGCACTACATAATCAGGATACCAACCCGAATGGCGAATTAAGCGCCCGAACACTTCGCTAATGCGTGGAATATCGTACACCACATTCGGCAAATTGTTTGCCACCGCTTGCTGAATATTTTCCCGTAACTCATCGGTTACCCGTTCATCAGCGTCTAGCCATAGCACATAATCGGACGTAACATATTGCTGGGCAAGTTGGCGTTGTTTGCCAAAGCCTTGCCAATCGGTATTTTCATAGAATTTCGCGCCATATTGTAGGGCGATTTCTTTGGTATTATCGGTACTGCCCGAATCTAAAATCACAATCTCGTCCACCCAATCTTTCACACTGGCTAAGCATTGTGCAAGATCTTGCTGTTCATTTTTTACAATCATTGCAACGCTAATGGTTGGCATAATTTATCCCTTTTTTAAAATCACTTTTGCGCTAGTGTAACGGATCTTTGCTGAAAAGAAAAAGAATGAAAAAATCACCGCACTTTATTTTTCAGGGGATAAGCAATTAACCATTATGCTTAATGTTGCTTGCACCACCCAGCCAATAGAAAAAGCAAACAATAATGTGCCAATGCCCACTGTGCCGCCGAGCATAAAGCCTAATACACAAACGGTAACTTCCATAATGGTTCTGACAATACCAACCTTGCAGTGAAAGCGGTGGCAAAGCCCAACCATTAGTCCATCTCTTGGTCCGCCACCTTGATGGCAGGTGAGATAAAACGCGGAGGCGATCCCAAAGAGCAAAATCCCGATGATGGCATAGCCAATACGCAATAGAATTCCACTTGGAGCTGGCAGAAAAGCAACACTAATGCCTAAAGCCAAGGCAACCAAAAGCATATTTAAGATTGTCCCTAAGCCGACACGGAGTTTGAGTGGCAGCCACATTAGCATCACCAATGCGCTAATCAATAATGATGCCCAGCCTACGCTAAATCCTGCCTGTAACGCAATGCCTTGTGAAAGTACTGTCCAAGGGGCTGAGCCGAGGTTAGAAAGCAAAAGCAATCCTTCGCCAAGCCCTAAAATCAATAAAGAAAGGATAAGTACGCATAAGGGCTGAAGCTCCACAGACCAGAAGTTTTTTGCTGTCCAAGGCGTTTTAGGGAGAACTTTAAATTGATTTTTCATAAATAAATTTGTCGTAAATTTGCACCGCACTTTTAGTTGTGATGATAAAGGAAATTTGCCTAAATCCCAACTTCTTAATCTCTATAACATATAGCTAAAACGTTTAAGAAATTGTTGCTTTTTACAGCAAAGCAATCGCTTGCCTTCACATTTTTGTACATTTTTGCAAGCATTTCATTACAAAAAACAGTAGAATTAGCTCGCTTTTTTATATCAATTTTACATTTAAGGAAATTCTAATATGAGTAGCTTAATAAGTGTGCTAGGCATTGTTGTACTTCTTGCTATTGCCGTTCTATTATCTAGCAATCGCCGTGCGATTAGTTTGCGTACTGTGGGCGGTGCGTTATTAATTCAAATCCTAATCGGTGCGTTTATTTTGTATGTGCCCGTGGGGCGTGAAATCTTACTTGCCTTGTCAAACGGAGTCAGCACCGTAATTAGCTATGGTAACGAAGGAACAAATTTCTTATTTGGTGGCTTAGCTGACGTTGAAAAATCGGGTTTTATTTTTGCTGTTAAAGTATTATCCATCATCGTATTCTTCTCAGCGCTCATTTCTCTACTTTACTATATTGGTATTATGCAATTTATTATCCGTATCATTGGCGGTGGCTTACAAAAAATATTAGGTACGTCTAAAGCGGAATCAATGTCCGCTGCGGCAAATATTTTCGTGGGACAAACAGAAGCGCCATTGGTGGTGAAACCTTATATCAGCAAAATGACTGAATCCGAACTCTTTGCTGTGATGTGTGGTGGCTTAGCCTCTATTGCGGGTTCAGTGTTAGCAGGTTACGCAGGCTTAGGTGTGCCATTGCCATACTTAATCGCAGCATCATTTATGGCAGCACCTGCGGGCTTGTTGTTTGCTAAATTGATGGTGCCACAAACAGAAAAATTCAATGATGACATTGAAAAAGTAGATTTGGAACAGCCTTCTAATATTTTAGATGCAGCAGCAGCAGGGGCTTCATCTGGTATGCAGTTGGCAATGAATGTGGGCGCAATGTTGATTGCCTTCGTAGCATTAATTGCCTTAGTCAATGGTTTATTAGGTGGTATCGGCAACTGGTTCGGTATGCCTGAACTTTCTCTTGGCTTAATTTTAGGTTGGATTTTCCGCCCTCTGGCTTGGGTAATTGGTGTACCTTGGGACGACGCTGCGGTTGCAGGTCAAATGATCGGGATTAAATTAGCGGTGAACGAATTTGTTGGCTACTTAGAATTTGCCCCTTACCTTGCTGCGGACGCTGCGGTACAATTAAGCGATAAAACCAAAGCGATTATTACTTTCGCCCTTTGTGGTTTCGCCAACTTCAGCTCTATCGCCATCTTAATCGGTGGATTAGGTGGAATGGCACCAAGCCGCCGTGGTGATATTGCACGTCTTGGTATCAAAGCGGTGATCGCAGGATCATTAGCAAATCTGATGAGTGCAACCATTGCAGGTTTATTTATCGGTTTAAGTGGTGCTGCACTATAAAATGTAAGAAAAGTGCGGTAAAATTTCACCGAATTTTTCGATAACACCACGACATTGTTCGTGGTGTTGTCATATTAAGACAAAGAAAACGTTTGCTATTGTAGATTATTGAACACAGGTAATAAATCTTCTTGAAACATAACGTTCAAAAATAAAGCAAATATTCTGTTATTCTAAAACAGCGTTCAATAATAAAGGAGCTTAAAATGAAACGCGTATTTATAATGATGTTAGATTCTTTCGGTATTGGTTCAAGTGAAGATGCAGAAAAATTTGGCGATAAAGGAGCGAACACCTTAGGCCATATTGCACAACGTTGTGCGGAAGGGCTAGAAGACAAAAATGGCCGCAAAGGCCCACTTCATCTGCCTAACTTTGAAAAACTCGGCTTAGGCTTGGCTGCGAAAGAATCTTGCGGTGAATTGCCAGCGGGTTTTAACCCTACGCCAAATTTAATCGGCGGTTATGCTTATGCAAAAGAAATTTCTTCAGGTAAAGACACTCCATCAGGACACTGGGAGATCGCAGGCGTTCCCGTGTTATTTGATTGGGGCTACTTCCCAGAACACGAAAACAGCTTCCCACAAGCGCTTTTAGATCGTATTGTTGAACGTGCGGGGCTTGATGGCTATCTCGGCAACTGTCATTCTTCTGGCACGGTGATCTTAGATCAGCTTGGTGAAGAACATATGAAAACGGGCAAACCGATTTTCTACACCTCGGCAGATTCCGTTTTCCAAATTGCTTGCCACGAAGAAACCTACGGCTTGGAAAAACTTTACGAATTATGTGAAATCGTGCGTGAAGAACTGGCTGATTACAACATTGGCCGCGTAATCGCTCGCCCATTTGTGGGCAACAAAGCGGGCGAATTTTCTCGCACAGGTAACCGTAAAGACTACGCCATTGAGCCACCTGCCAAAACCGTATTACAAAAACTAGTGGAAGAAAAACAAGGCGATGTGATTTCTATCGGCAAAATTGCGGATATTTACGCACACACGGGAATCACCGAAAAAGTGAAAGCCACGGGCTTGGAAGAATTATTCGACAAAACCCTTGTGGAAGTGAAAAGAGCGGGTGAAAATTCCATTGTTTTCACCAACTTTGTAAACTTTGACTCTGATTTCGGCCATCGCCGTGATGTAGCAGGTTATGCTGCTGCATTAGAATACTTCGACAGCCGTATTCCAGAATTATTAGCCTTAATGAACGAAGATGATTTACTCATTTTCACAGCTGACCACGGTTGCGACCCAACTTGGCACGGCACGGATCACACTCGCGAGCATATCCCTGTGCTATTATACGGTTCGCAAGTGCCAAAACAATTCTTAGGCAAACGCGACACTTTCGCTGACGTAGGGCAAACTGTCGCTGATTATTTTGATCTGCCGCCAATGGATTACGGCAAATCAATCATTGATTTTCACCATCAAGATTAACTTTAAGAGGATAGATTATGACTCCACATATTAACGCACCCGCTGGGGCTTTTGCTGACGTAGTATTAATGCCTGGCGACCCGTTGCGTGCTAAATATATTGCTGAAACCTTTTTAGACGATGCCAAAGAAGTAACCAACGTGCGTAATATGCTTGGCTACACAGGCACATACAAAGGTCGTAAAATCTCTGTAATGGGACACGGAATGGGTATTCCGTCTTGCTCTATTTATGCCAAAGAGCTGATCACTGAATACGGCGTAAAAAAAATTATCCGCGTCGGTTCGTGCGGTGCCGTGCGTCCAGATGTGAAATTGCGTGAAGTGATCATCGGGCTTGGCGCTTGTACGGATTCCAAAGTGAACCGCATTCGCTTTAAAGATAACGATTTTGCTGCTATTGCCGATTTTGATATGACCCAAGCTGCCGTGCAAGCGGCAAAAAACAAAGGCATCAATGTGCGTGTGGGAAACCTTTATTCTGCTGATCTGTTCTATACGCCAGATGTGGAAATGTTTGACGTAATGGAAAAATACGGCATTTTGGGCGTAGAAATGGAAGCCGCGGGCATTTATGGTGTTGCTGCAGAATTTGGTGCAAAAGCCTTAACTATCTGTACCGTATCAGACCACATTCGCACACACGAGCAAACCACCGCAGAAGAACGCCAACTTACGTTCAATGAGATGATTGAAATTGCGTTAGAAAGCGTATTGCTTGGTGATCAAGCTTAATTTTTAACAAAATCTCACCGCACTTTACTTTATTTGCGAAATAAGTGCGGTGATTTTTTTGCCTATTTTTCATCTTCTTGATCCTTGCCATATCTCACGCACGAAAATATTGCTATAATTTTCCGCAATTTATTTTCATCTCAATCATCTAAAATGTTAAAGCGATTCACCCAAAAATTCGTCATTTTCACCGAAAATTACGCCAAAGCTATCGTATTTCGCGTAAAACCATTGAGTTTTCCTGCTTATTGATCGGCGCGGCGTTGGTGTCCTTATTTTCTCTTGGCTTTGCGAAATTTGCCGATCTTGCCTTACACTGGAATGCCTTATGGACGGCGAAACACCCTTATGCTGTTTGGGTTGTGTTGCCCTTAGGCTTGGCATTTTTAGCTTGGTTTACCGCAAAATATACCCCCTATGTTTCGGGCAGTGGGATTCCGCAAGTGATTGCCTCTATTGATATGCCGTACAGCGCCAATAAAAGCAAGCTCATTGCTTTTGGGCAAACCCTGTGGAAAATTCCACTCACGTTTTTGGCGATGTTATTTGGTGCTTCCGTGGGGCGTGAAGGGCCGTCCGTGCAAGTGGGCGCAGCGGTAATGTATGCGTGGGGCAATGTGTGCCGCCGCCACGGCTTGGCATTCAAGGGCTTAAATGCCAATGAATTAATGGCAACAGGGGCGGCGGGAGGATTGGCTGCGGCGTTCAATGCCCCATTAGGCGGTGTAATTTTTGCCATTGAAGAACTCGGGCGGGGCATTTTATTACGCTGGGAACGTCGTGTATTGCTCGGCGTATTGGCTGCTGGATTTATTTTAGTTGCTATTGAAGGCAATAATCCTTATTTCCCCAATTATCACGGGCAAACTTCCGTACCTCATATGTTTTTATGGGTGATCCTCTGTGGCGTAGTGAGCGGGGTGTTAGGTGGCGTTTTTGCGTGGTTACTCGCCAAAGGCGTTGCAGGCACAGTCCCCGCAAAAATGCGTGGTTGGATCCGCCGCCACCCTATTTACATGGCGTTTATTTTAGGCTTGATTCTTGCAGGACTTGGTACATTCACTCACGGACAAACTTACGGCACGGGTTACGAAGTCGTAACCAAAGCCCTTGATGGTCAAACCGTTGCCTCAGAAGTTGGGATAAGTAAATTATTTGCTACGGTTGCCACTTATTGGACTGGCACGGCAGGCGGCATTTTCACTCCGGCACTCACTACTGGGGCGGGGATTGGTGTTCAAGTTTGGTCGCTTACGGGAGAAATTGTTGATCAACGCCTTTTAGTTTTGCTCTGTATGGCAGCATTTTTGGCGGGAGCAACCCAATCCCCTGTTACGGCAAGTGTGATCGTGATGGAAATGACTGCGAGTGAGCCTGTATTATTTTGGCTCTTGATTTGTAGCCTTATCGCTTCTATTATTTCACGCCAATTTAACGCAAAACCGTTCTATCATTTTGCTGCAGGGCGTTTCCGTCAGCGTATTCAAGAACAGGCAAAGCAAGATGAGCTGAAACAGCAAGAACAGCAAAAAGCAGCCGTACAAGAAGAAAACAAATAATGAATCAACAAAAATCAACAAAAAAAACACCGCACTTTTATCGTGGGCGATTTTCTGTCGCCCCAATGCTCGATTGGACAACCCGCCATTGCCGCTATTTTCATCGCCAATTTAGCCAGCACGCCTTACTTTATACGGAAATGGTCACCACAGGGGCGATCATTCACGCCAAATACGATCATTTAGAATTTGATCTGGTGGAAAATCCTGTGGCACTTCAGCTTGGCGGTAGCGATCCCGATCAGTTGCAACATTGTGCTAGGTTGGCAGAACAACGGGGCTATCAAGAAATTAATCTCAATGTAGGTTGCCCCTCTGATCGCGTACAAAATGGAATGTTTGGTGCGTGCCTAATGGCAAAAGCGGATTTAGTTGTTCAGTGTGTTGAACAAATGCAATCCGCCGTGAACATTCCCGTTACGGTGAAAACGCGTATTGGTATTGATGATTTAGACAGCTATGAATTTCTTTGTGATTTCGTGCAGAAAGTAAGTCAAGCAGGCTGCCAAGAATTGATCGTTCACGCGCGCAAAGCGTGGCTCAGCGGTTTAAGCCCAAAAGAAAATCGCGAAATCCCGCCACTTGATTATGAGCGGGTTTACCAACTGAAACGGGATTTTCCACAATTGTGGATTAGTATTAACGGTGGGATTAAAACCATTGAAGAAATTCAAGCTCATTTGAATTATGTAGATGGCGTAATGGTGGGGCGTGAAGCCTATCAGAACCCAAGTTTATTAGGTTACATTGACCAAGCTTTGTTTGATCCGCAAAGCTCCATTGTGCGCCCAAGAGAAGCGGTGGAAAAAATGTTCCCTTATATTGAGCAACAGCTCACGCAAGGCGTTCACCTCAACCACATCACACGCCATATGCTTGGTGCATTCCAAAACTGTAAAGGCGCACGCCAATGGCGCAGACACCTCAGCGAAAACGCCCATAAAACCGGTGCAGGCATTGAAGTGGTGAAACAAGCTCTAGCCTTTGTGGAAGCCTAATTGTGCTGGATATTGAAGTAAAAAAATGATCTGCACCCCAAATCCTAGAGACCTAGGAAGTTAAATATTGAGCTCTGTATTGCACAGGGCTCAAATTGTTTAACGCGGGTTTAATCCGCACTTCATTATAATAGCGAATATATTCGTGCAGCGCCTCCTCCAGCTCCACGACATTGGTAAAAGATTCGGGTAAAAACATTCCGACTTCACAATGCTAAAAAAGCGCTCTATCACCGCATTATCATCGCAATTCCCCTTGCGACTCATGCTTTGAATCTTGGTTGCTATGAATCAGTGGAGCTGCGCCAGAACCTCGCTTCGATAAGGCTTCTTTAAGCATTTTTGAAACAAGCCCAAAACGTTGTCGCCGTCCGATTTGGTAGGCAATAATCTCACGGTTCGCCAAATCCATCATCGGCGAAAGATACAGCTTTTCATTTCCTACACGAAATTCGGTCACATCAGTGACCCACTTCTCGTTTAGCGCCTTCGCTTTAAAATTTCTTGCCATCAAATTTGGTGCGAGATAAGCGGCTCCTCCCATCTTCATACGCTTTTTCGCTTTACGCAGGAGCGGATATTTAGGTGACGCATTCGTTTCAGCACCGTTTTTCCACTTAGATAATGCCCTTGCTCGTGTAACTTTGCTCAAATAATACGGTAACCATCTCGTCCTTGAATCGCCTTAAATATTTCCAGTATCAAGTTATTAATATCATCTAACCCCTTGATTTTTCTTGCATAATAGAATGTAGTGCGAGGTGGTTTCGCCACTGTCAGTAATACGGAAAGGGGACATTGCGCACTTAACTCTCGGACGGTGGCACATCTTTCCGCTTGAGTTTGAGGCCTCTGAGCGCCAAAGACTTTTTTAAATAGGCATTATCCGCACGAAGAGACTCAAGTTCTTATAATAAAAGTTCTTTTTCATCGGTTTTGACGGGGCGTTTGGGTAATCTCATCACATTCTTCTTTCGATTAGGCTGACGGATGAGCCCATTAATACCGTATTTTTTATACGCGTTGCAACTAAATCACAATTTGGCTATGATTGGAAAGAGCACAATATTCCGCTGCCTGACGTACGCTCATTCCCTACTCAGAGACTAACGATATCGCCCACAGTTTAAACTCTGTTGAATAATATTTTCCCATAAAAAATCCGCTCCTTAATTTGTGGATGCTGTCCAACTTTTGGGGTGCAGATCACTTTACACTAAAGTGCGGTATTTTTTTGACTTAAATAGTAACCTAGGTTACTATTACGCAGTTTATTTTCTACCTAGTTATTATTATGTCTATGCCGATTTCGTTTTCAGAACAAGAAAAGTTAATTCGTCAATCAGCACAAAATAATCCCGCAATGCCTGTGGAGCAAATTTTGCTGGCACGTTTGTTGCTACACAATAGCAGCCATTATGTGGAAAGACGCAATCAGTTATTAAAAAAATATCAGCTCAACGACACCCTATTTATGGCTCTGGCCGTGTTGTATTGCCAGCCTAATCATTCTTTGCAGCCGAGCAAATTAAGTGAGATTTTTGGTTATTCTAAAACCAATGCCACACGCATTGCCGATGAATTAGTGAAGCGGGAATGGTTAGAACGTACGGAAGTAGCGGGCGATCGCCGTGCTTTTTCCTTAAAACTCACGGCGCAAGGTGTACAGTTTTTGGAGCAACTGTTGCCAAATCAATGGAAACAAGTCGATGACATTTTTTCCGTGTTAGACAAGCAAGAACAACAGCAGTTAAAGCAATTATTACTCAAACTGCTCAGCAATTTAGAAAATCTTTAATGGGTAAATAAAATGACCGAACAAACAGACTACAAAAAACCGGCTTCGCCAAAAGCCAAACGTAAAAAAGCCCTTGGCTATTTCATTACGATTTTGCTGCTGATCGCGATTATCACGAGCGTATATTGGTTTTCTTTGTGCGAAATTATGAAGAAACGGAAGATGCCTATGTGGCAGGCAACCAAGTGATGATTTCGGCACAAGTGAGCGGCAATGTGAGCAAAATTAATGTGGACGATATGGATTTTGTCCACGCAGGCGATGTGTTATTGCAACTTGATGATACGGATCTCAAACTGCATTTCCAGCAAGCGCAAGATAATCTCGCCAGTAGCGTGCGCCAAATTGAGCAGTTAGATTTTACGGTGAAACAATTACAGTCGGTTTTGAACGCAAAAAGCACCGCACTTAATAAAGCCAAAGGTGATTTGCAACGCCGTGAGCAATTAGCCAAAACGGGATCTATTGATAAAGAAACCTTACAGCACGCCAGAGAAGCGGTGAATATGGCGCAAGCAGATCTGCAAGCCACGCAAAATCAATTAGCAGCTAATCAAGCCTTATTAAAAGATTTACCGTTGCGGGAGCAGCCTGCGGTGAAAAATGCGGTGAGTGCTTTAACCCTTGCTTGGTTGAACTTACAACGCAGTCAAATTGTTAGCCCTGTTGATGGTTATGTGGCGCGCCGTAATGTGCAAGTGGGGCAAAAAGTCGCGGTGGGCAGTCCGTTAATGGCGGTGGTCTCCAATCAACAAATGTGGGTGGACGCGAACTTTAAAGAAACCCAGCTCGGCAAAATGCGCATTGGTCAGCCTGTGAAATTAGTCTTTGATTTATACGGTGATGATGTGAGGTTTGATGGTAAAATCAGCGGTATTTCAATGGGAACGGGCAGCGCATTCTCTCTTTTGCCTGCACAGAACGCCACAGGGAACTGGATCAAAGTGGTGCAACGTGTACCAGTGCGTATCGATCTCGATCCTGAACAAGTAGAAAAATATCCGTTGCGCATAGGGCTTTCTGCTACGGTGGAAGTGAATGTGGCAGACACGCAAGGCAAGGTGCTGCGTGAATCTCGTCCAAACCAAGTGCTATATGAAACCAAGGTGCTAGATTACGATTTAAGCCCTGTACATCAATTAGCCGAACAAATTATTCAAGCCAATGCAGGTGAATAAAATGCAAAAACCGATTCAGGGCGCAGCCCTTGCGGTGATGACCATTGCCCTATCCTTGGCAACCTTTATGCAAGTGCTGGATTCCACCATTGCTAATGTGGCAATTCCCACCATTGCAGGGGATTTGGGTGCATCGTTCAGTCAAGGCACTTGGGTGATTACTTCATTCGGCGTGGCAAATGCGGTATCTATTCCCATTACAGGCTGGCTGGCTAAACGCTTTGGTGAAGTGCGCTTGTTTTTAATCGCCACAGGATTATTTGTGCTGGCTTCTTGGCTATGTGGCATTTCTCATAGCCTAGGAATGTTGATTTTATGCCGCATCTTCCAAGGGCTAGCAGCAGGGCCGATTATTCCCCTTTCACAAAGTTTATTGCTTAATAATTATCCCCCTGCAAAACGCAGTATGGCGCTGGCGTTTTGGTCTATGACTGTGGTAGTTGCGCCAATTTTTGGCCCGATTCTTGGCGGTTGGATCAGTGATAATCTGCACTGGGGTTGGATTTTCTTCATTAATGTGCCGATTGGGCTATGTGTGATTTTTCTCAGTTGGAAAATCTTAGGCAAACGAGAAACTAAAACCTATCAGCAACCTATTGATATGATGGGCTTAATTCTGCTTGTGGTAGGCGTGGGCTGTTTGCAATTAATGCTCGATCAGGGGCGCGAGCAGGATTGGTTTAATTCCACTGAAATCGTGGTGCTAACAATCGTTTCCGCCATTGCCTTAATTGCGTTGATTATTTGGGAATTGACGGACGAGAACCCTGTGGTGGATATTTCACTGTTCAAATCACGCAATTTCAGTGTTGGTTGCCTGTGTACCAGCCTTGCGTTTTTAATCTATCTCGGCTCGGTGGTGCTGATTCCTTTACTGTTACAACAAGTGTACGGCTACACCGCCACTTGGGCGGGACTTGCTGCTGCGCCTGTGGGCTTATTCCCGATTTTACTTTCGCCAATCATCGGGCGTTTTGGCTACAAAATTGATATGCGTATTTTGGTTACAATCAGTTTTATGGTGTATGCGCTAACTTTCCATTGGCGTGCCGTAACCTTTGAACCTGCGATGACCTTTGCTGATGTTGCTCTGCCGCAGCTGATTCAAGGGATTGCCGTAGCGTGCTTTTTTATGCCGCTCACCACCATTACGCTATCAGGTTTACCGCCAGAAAAAATGGCGTCCGCATCAAGTTTATTTAATTTTCTGCGTACCCTTGCAGGTTCAATCGGTACATCGCTTACCACCTTTTTATGGTATAACCGTGAAGCAGTGCATCACACCCAATTTACCGAAGCGATTAATCCTTATAACCCCAATGCACAAGCCTATTACGACACAATGGCGCAAGTTGGTTTGAATGATACACAAACATCAATGTCCTTAGCGCAAAGTATTACCGCGCAAGGATTTATCATCGGTGCCAATGAAATTTTTTGGTTGTCCGCCATAATGTTTATGTTGCTGTTTATTGTAGTGTGGTTCGCCAAACCGCCTTTTGGTAATAAGCACTAGTGGAGAAACTGAAAAAAGAAAGAGCGGTGCAAAATTTCTAAATTTTCCACCGCTCTTTTCGTTAATAGATATTTTTATCTTGAATGATAAACCACAATAGTTTTGCCATGAGCAGAAATAAGATGTTGATCTTCCAACATTTTCAAAATTCGCCCTACGGTTTCACGAGAACAGCCAACCATTTGACCAATCTCTTGTCGTGTAATTTTGATCTGCATTCCTTCAGGGTGGGTCATTGCGTCAGGCATTTTTGCCAGATTTAGCAAAGTTTGCGCTATGCGGCCAGCGACATCAAGGAAAGCAAGGTTGCGAACTTGTCTTGATGTATTTTGTAAACGACGAGCAAGCTGCCCTGATAAATACATTAAAATTTCGGGATTCACTTGAATAAGCTGGCGGAATTTTTTGTACGAAATTTCTGCCACTTCACAGGTCGTCTTCGTTTTCACCCAAGCGGAACGTTCCTGACCTTCTTCAAATAATCCCGCTTCGCCGAAAAAATCCCCTTGATTTAGGTAAGTTAGGATCATTTCTTTGCCGTCTTCATCTTTCACCAAAATCGCTACAGAGCCTTTGATGAGATAATAAAGGGTTTCTGCTTTTTCACCTGCGTGAATAATTGAGCTTTTGGTTGGGTATTTATGGATATGACAATGGGATAAAAACCACTCTAAGGTTGGATCCATTGGTGGAGTGTGTTGCCCTTGTTGTTCCTGCACGGTGTCCTCCTACATTTATCATCTATGATTAAGAAATTCCATTTTATCTTTAATATCAATGGACTCGTGTAATTCCGACCAAACAATTACAGCCTTTCCTTGGCGTATGTTGGTCAGCAAGTTTTGAGTTTTCTGTTGCAGAGAAAGCTCCTGTTCACCGTAATCCGTCCCTTCACGCAGAATGAAACTTTCTGCAATATTAACGAGCGTTTCTTCTTCTAAATCTTGCCAAGGAATAATCATCATCTTACCTAAAAATTACTATTATGCAAAGTGTACTGCAATAAGTTTCCACTGTTGTTCAAAGTTTTGGTTTGAATTATGGCGAAAATTCGACCGCACATAACGCATAAACTGCCCTTCGCAGAGATTGACTAAATAACTGGCGATAATGCGTTCATCAAGGCTAAAAGCGCGTCCTTCACGCAGTTTGCGCATTTGTAAAATATTCACAAATTGAAATTCTAGGCGATCGAAAAATTGCGCAACGCGTGCTTGTAATTTTGGATCTTCAAACATTAAGGCGTGGCCTGTTAGCACACGAGTTAGCCCGGGGTTTTTGCGTGCGAAATCTAAGATCATTTGCAAAATATCGCGCACGCGGTTCATTGTGTTAGTTTCGTTTTTGATCGAATGGTTAATGCGACTGAATAAATTGCTTTCTAAATTATCAATGAGAGCCTCAAACATTTTGGTTTTGCTTGGGAAATAACGATATAACGCAGCCTCGGACACGCCGATTTCTTCAGCTAAGCGTGCGGTGGTCATTCGTTCCATTCCACGTTCAGAATGAAGCATATGAGTGAGTACAGTTAGCACTTGCTGACGGCGTTCTTTTACGCTGCGTTTGTCGCTTTTCGGTGCTTTTTCTGTATTTTTTTCGCTGAGCTTAGTTGGGTTATTTGGCTTAGTTTGCTCAGGCGCAGGCTCAATGCCTACAATTTCCAGTTGTTGTTCGACCATAGTTCCTCTATTGTTTGCCTGAATGGCCAAATCCGCCTTCACCACGTTCTGTTTGTTCAAAATCACTCACAATATTAAATTCTGCTTGCACCACTGGCACGAAAACTAGCTGCGCAATGCGATCGCCCACTTCCACTTTAAAAGGTTGCGAGCCACGGTTCCACATTGATACCATTAACGGCCCTTGGTAGTCGGAATCAATCAAGCCCACCAAATTGCCCAATACAATCCCATTTTTATGCCCAAGCCCTGAACGAGGCAAAATCACTGCCGCAAGGTTAGGATCGGCGATATAAATAGAAAGCCCAGTTGGGATTAATTTGGTTTCCCCCCCGGTTGAATTTCAAAACTTTCTTCCACCAACGCGCGCAGATCTAAACCTGCAGAACCGCTTGTGGCATAAGCAGGCAAGGGAAATTCTGTGCCAATTCGGCTATCTAAAATTTTTACGTCAATCTTTTTCATTTTTCGTTTATTCCTTCGTTCAAACTTGAGCTTGAAAGCGTTCTACAATCTGTTGCGCAAGTTGCACCGCCAGATCTTTTTTGTGGCTACGCGGTAATTGCACGCTGCCATCACGCCAGAACAGCTGGAGCTGGTTGTCATCACCATTAAAGCCTTGTCCGTTAGACACATCATTGGCGCAGATCAGATCTAAATTTTTACGCACTAATTTGTCTTGTGCATATTGTGCAACATTTTGCGTTTCTGCAGCAAACCCCACCACAAATGGGCGATTTTCATTCAGCGCCGCCACCACCGCAATAATATCAGGGTTTTTCACCAATTCTAAGGTGAGCGTATCGCTATTGGCAGTTTTCTTCATTTTTTGCTCGGCGATTTGCGCGACACGGTAATCCGCCACTGCAGCGCAACCAATAAAAATATCCACTTGTGGCGCAAGGGAAAGAGAGGCGTCTGCCATTTCTTGCGCGGAAATCACATCAATTCGTTCCACTTGAGCAGGGGTAGGCAAATTCACTGGCCCTGCAATTAATTTGACTTTCGCCCCTCGTTTAGCAAAAGCTTCAGCGATAGCAAAGCCCATTTTGCCTGAACTATGATTGCTAATATAACGCACAGGATCAATAGCTTCACGCGTTGGACCAGCCGTGATAGCAATGGTTAAGTGGCTAAGATCTTGTGGCGCTAACAAGATTTCACAAAGTGCGGTGTAAATTTCGGCTGGTTCTGACATTCGTCCAAAGCCCATATCCCCACAGGCCTGTTCACCACTGTTAGGCCCAATGGTTGTAATGCCACGGGCTTTTAAACTGGTCAAGTTTTGTTGGGTAATGGGTTGGCGGAACATCTGCTGATTCATCGCTGGCGCAAGCAAAATCGGTGCGCTGGTGGCAAGACAAATAGTCGTGAGCAGATCATTGGCCATTCCTGCATTTAAGCGCGCCATAAAATCTGCGCTAGCAGGGGCGATTACAATAAGCTCTGCCCATTTTGCCAGTTCAATATGCCCCATTGCCAGCTCTGCTTGCGGATCAAGTAAGGATTGTGCCACCGCGTTGCCCGAAATGGCTTGCAGGGTTAAGGGCGTAACAAATTCCGCCGCCGCGGGGGTTAGCACAACACGCACTTCCGCTTGGCTTTTGCGAAGCAAGCGAATAAGCTCAATGCTTTTATAAGCCGCAATTCCCCCTGTTATGCCAACAACAATACGTTTTCCTTGAAGATCTTGCATTATTTCCAATCAATCCAAATTAAAAGTGCGGTTAATTTTACTGTAATTTTGCCCAATAAAAAATTCAATTTTTCGATCTGGATCGCAAAAGTTGTAGGGAAGCCTGTCAGAACGCTGCTGTCTATGTTAAAAAGATCCGCAATTTGATATTAAAAAACGAAATGACCGCCACAAATGACTACCTTAATGCCACGGGAAAAACTGCTAAAATTTGGTGCTGAAGCCCTTGATGATAGCGAATTATTAGCCATTTTTTTTACGCACGGGAATCAAGAATTGTTCGGTAATAGAATTATCTCGTGTGGTTCTTGATCATTTTGGATCATTGCGGCAATTAATTAGTGCGGATCAAAAAGCCTTTTGCAACGTTAAAGGCTTAGGCATTACACAATTTATCCAGCTGCAAGCCAGCACGGAAATGACAAAACGTTATTTATTGCAAGAATTGGAAATGACACAGGCATTTACTCGCCCTGAGTTGGTGAGAATGTATTTGCAAACGGAGCTAGAGCATAAAGAACGGGAAGTTTTTTTGGTACTTTTTTTAGATAATCAGCATCGCCTGATTAAAAAAGAAGAAATGTTTTTAGGTACGATCAACACAGCCGCAGTGTATCCCAGAGAAATTGTTAAAAGCGCACTTTTTTGTAATGCAGCGGCGATTATTTTGGCGCATAATCACCCATCAGGCATTGCAGAGCCGAGCAATTCCGATCGGATCATCACAGAAAAGATCCAAAAAGTGGCAGAATTAGTGGAAATTCGCGTGCTGGATCATTTTGTCATCGGCAAAGGCTGTTATGTTTCTTTTAGTGAAAAAGGGTGGTTATAATAGCCATTCTGCAAGAATCATGCGGTGGAATTGCTGATTTTTTTGTCATTTATTGCGTTAATTAAGTGATTTAGGCTTGAGTATAGCAAATAAAGTGAGTATAATTTGCCACCTTTAATATAGTATGCGGGTCGGTTACAGCGACCTGACGAGGTGGCTTGCAAACTTAGTTTGCAGTAATCCGAACCCTAAGCTCGAGCTTATATTTGATTTATTGGAGATTAATATGTCTAGAGTCTGTCAAGTAACAGGCAAGCGTCCAGCTGTTGGAAACAACCGCTCACACGCAATGAACGCGACACGTCGTCGTTTTCTTCCTAACTTACACACTCACCGTTTCTGGGTTGAGTCTGAAAAACGTTTCGTAACTTTACGCTTAACAGCGAAAGGTATGCGTATTATTGATAAAAAGGGCATTGATGCAGTATTAGCTGAAATCCGTGCTCGTGGCGAGAAAATCTAAGGAGCTAAAAAATGGCAGCTAAAGGTGCTCGTGAAAAAATCCGTTTAGTTTCAACCGCTGAAACCGGTCATTTCTACACAACAACAAAAAATAAACGTAATATGCCAGAAAAAATGGAGATCAAAAAATTTGATCCTGTTGTGCGTAAACACGTTATTTACAAAGAAGCTAAAATCAAATAATTTGGCTTTGATGAATTAGAAAAACCCGACGTGTTCGGGTTTTTTTATGTCTTTTATATAGGCGCTTTTCTTGGATTTTCCTTTATTGTCCCTATTTATAGCGTAATGCAGAGAAATTTTTATTAGAACTA
This sequence comes from Avibacterium endocarditidis, assembly GCF_002921145.1. Lineage (GTDB taxonomy): Bacteria > Pseudomonadota > Gammaproteobacteria > Enterobacterales > Pasteurellaceae > Avibacterium > Avibacterium endocarditidis. Next base: position 12,395 of record NZ_PQVI01000081.1, on the reverse strand, counting down.
CACATCATTCACACGGAGAAAAAATGCCTGAATTACCTGAAGTTGAGACCACTAAAAATGGGATTTCCCCTTATTTAACAGGATTTACCATTGAAAAAATCGTGGTGCGCAATCCTAAATTACGTTGGGAAGTCAGCCCGCAATTAAGTGAGTTTAAGCAGGTTAAAGTGAGCCACCTTTCCCGCCGTGCCAAATATCTGATCATTCATACGGAAAAGGGGGCGATCATAGGGCATTTGGGAATGTCAGGCTCATTGCGTGTTGTGCCACAAGACAGCCCCATTGATAAACACGATCATTTAGATATCGTAATGAATAACGGCAAAGTGCTACGCTATAATGATCCTCGCCGTTTTGGTGCGTGGCTTTGGACGGATAATTTAGCGGATTTTCATCTTTTTGCCAAACTTGGCTCAGAACCCCTTTCAGCAGAATTTACTGGGGAATATCTGTTCAAAAAATCGCGTAAAAAACAGACCGCACTTAAAACTTTCTTAATGGATAACGCCGTTGTCGTGGGGGTAGGCAATATTTATGCGAACGAAACGCTATTTTTATGCGGATTACACCCGCTGAAATTAGCCAAAAACTTAACCAAGGCACAATGCGAATTGCTGGTTCAAACCATTAAACAAGTACTCGTCACCGCCATTGCGCAAGGTGGAACAACCTTGAAAGACTTCTTGCAACCTGACGGCCGCCCCGGTTATTTTGCCCAAGAATTAAGGGTTTACGGCAATAAAGATAAGCCTTGTCCAACGTGTGGGACCAAAATTGAAAGTTTAGTCATCGGGCAACGTAATAGCTTTTTCTGCCCAAAATGTCAGAAAAAAGCATAAAAATAACCAAAAAAGCACCGCACTTGTATAAAGCTAATTAGTCAATTAAGGAAGGTAAGCCAAATCGACCTTCCTTTTTTGTTATGAATCAGTTCTATTAATTCGTTGCAAAATTAAAAATCGGCAATCATAAGGATTATTTTCATCAGCAGAGCGATATTGTTCAAATTCAATTTGCCATTCTGTCCAATCAATGTGTGGGAAAAACGTATCGCCGTCAATTTCTGCTTGAATTTCAGTAAGATAGAGTTTATCCGCAATGGGAAGATATTGTTTAAATAGCTCACCGCCGCCGATAAGCATTATTTCGGGAAAATCTTTGACAAAATCCACCGCACTTGCAAAATCACTTTTCCAAATAACGCCTTCGTGCTGAAAAGGGGAACGGGAAAGCACAATATTGGTACGTTTCGGCAACGGACGACCAATGCTCTCAAAGGTTTTTCGCCCCATAATCACGGGCTTGCCTTGCGTATTTTGACGAAACCACGCAAGATCCGCAGGCAAGTGCCACGGCATTTGGTTATCTTTCCCGATCACATTATTTTTCGTCATTGCCACAATTAAACTGAGCGTCATTTGCTTTCCTTTTATTTACCTTACTTGCCTATTATATTACAGGTTTTTGTCGATAGAACAATAAGCCCGGTAGCGCCAAGCCAAAAACCAATGCGCCTAAAATAAAGCCAGTTTTAATAAAATAATCAATCATTTGGGCAAATAACACATCGGAAAAGCCATAATGGTGAATTTGCACAATGGCGATCATCGCTTTATAAGCATAAACGCCCGGGATCATCGGAATAATCGCCGCAACGGTAAATACTTTTGGGTGGGCAAGATAACGATGAGATAAATGCACGCCGATAAAACCGATTAAACTGGCTCCTGCAAACGTAGCAAATACTAACGGCACATCAAAATACACTAATAAGGTCCGTAAACCGTGTCCTAAGGCACCTAAAATTGCACAATATTTCAATGCGTTAGGCGGAACATTAAAGACTAAGGCAAAACCCACAGCAGGAATGGCGGCGAATAGCATATCATCGAATAAATTCAGCAATAAGGTCATTTTAATTCTCCCCAATAGGGAATATTCAACAGCGCAAGGGCAAAAACAATGCCTAAACACGCGCCAAAGGTGAGAATGGTGGCAATCGTCCAACGCCCTAAGCCCATACCAACGTGGCCTTTGAGAATATCCGCCAGCGAATTAATCAATGGAAAGCCCGGCACGAGCAAAAGCACGCTAGAAGCAAGGGCGATTTGCGGATCATTGCCTAATTGATATTTCAGCGCCATTCCAGAAATAATCGATGCAATAAAGGCGGTAATGGAAAACACAATAATCGGATTGTAATGCCGATGGGCAAGAGCTTGGCGAATAAACATTGCAACGGCCGCGGCAACAAAGGTGATGAGTGAAATCCGACTATCGCCGCCAGATAAATGGGCAAAACAGGCGCAAGATAAGCCAATCATCAGCACCACGAGATAGCGGTTATATTTAAACGGCTTAATTTTCTCAAGGCGTTTTTTCACTTGGTGCAGATCATAAATACGGCGTTCAGCAGTAATCACCACCCGCTGCACTTCCGTAACAATATGCATATTTATACCCTGATCCACATTTTTGCGTGCGGTGGTAATGCAATGATTATGATATAGCGTGGTGATAATCACAGCGTTGGGCGTTAATGCACATTCCACACTGTCCATTCCCAAGGCGCGTCCTAATCTATGCGACATTTGTACCACAACAGCACTTTCTGCTCCGTGTTGAAGTAGCATTAATGCGACTTTTATACATAACCTTGTTACTTCACGTTGGCGTTCAATACGACTTTGCTCTGACATTTTGGCTAAGATGAGTTGATTAAAAAATGTCGATATTATAACGCTTTTTAGGTAATAAAGATTGTTTTAAATCATAGAAAGTGCGGTGAAAATTTAATGAAATTTTTCTCATTTAATGATAGGGTTTTGCGCATTAAACATTAACAGGAAAATCCCTTATGGAACAAAAGAAAACCATTGTCGTGAAGTTTGGCACAAGCACCTTAACCCAAGGCACAACCAAGCTTCATCGTCCACATATGATGGAAATTGTGCGCCAAATCACCCAACTGCACCAAGCTGGCTTTCGCATTATTATTGTTACTTCTGGTGCAATGGCGGCTGGGCGCGATTATCTCAACCACCCACAACTTCCGCCTACTATTGCATCAAAGCAATTATTAGCCGCCGTGGGGCAAAGCCAGCTTATTCAAACTTGGGAACAGCTGTTTTCCATTTATGATATTCACATCGGGCAAATTTTGCTCAGCCGTGCTGATATTGAAGATCGCGAGCGTTTTCTTAATGCGCGGGATACCCTTAACGCTTTGTTAGATAACGGAATTATTCCTGTAATTAATGAGAATGATGCCGTTGCCACCGCCGAAATTAAAGTAGGTGATAACGATAATTTATCAGCGCTGGTGGCCATTTTGGCACAAGCCGAGCAACTTTATTTACTCACCGATCAACAAGGCTTGTTCGATAGCGATCCAAGAAAAAATCCGCAAGCCAAATTGCTTTCCGTGGTGGAAAAAATCACTGATGACATTCGCCAAATTGCCGGCGGAAGTGGCACAACCCTTGGCACAGGCGGAATGTCCACTAAAGTGATCGCCGCGGACGTTGCCACCCGTTCGGGCGTAGAAACCATTATCGCCCCCGGCAATCGCGCAAATGTGATTGTGGATCTGGCTTATGGAGAAAATATCGGCACAAAATTTACCGTACAAACAGATCGCCTTGAAAGCCGTAAGCAATGGCTTTTCGCAGCACCATCTGCAGGCACGATCATCATTGACGAAGGGGCAACAAGTGCGGTGCTAATTCAGCATAAATCCTTGCTTCCAGCAGGCATTGCACAAATCGAAGGGCGCTTCTCTCGCGGTGAAGTGGTGAAAATCCAACAGCCTAACGGTAAAATTATCGCCCTTGGCATTCCACGTTACAACAGCGATGCGTTGAATTTAATCAAAGGCAAAAAATCGCAAGATATTCCGCAAATTTTGGGCTATGAATACGGCGCTGTTGCAGTGCATCGTGATGATATGGTGGTGTTGTAGATAAGCCCTAACAGAAACGAATGGGCACATCGTTATCATAATATGTGCGATTTTTAACAGAACGGCAGGCTTATAAGTCTGCCGCTACAGTTCTAAAAATACTCTAAGACATTTAATTGTTTACCCCAAACTGATACTCAATCCATTGTTTATAAGGCCGATTTTTCTTACCAATGCCGCCGTATTTTTGCCATTCTGGGTGATTTGGGGTGTCAGGCAGGCACTCGGGTTCAAGGGCGATGCCTTGATAATCTTGGTAAGCATAGCCTAGGCGATTTGGCGTGCCAGCCAGATAATTCCCTGTGTAAATTTGCAACGCTGGTTGTGAGGTGGAAAGAGCAAGGGAAAGCTGGCGATTGCTGGAAGTTAGCACAGCGCAAGGTTGCGTGCTATTGAGTAAAAAGGCGTGATCATAGCCTTTGGTGAGCAGCTGTTCTTGTTGTAAGAAATCTTGTGCGAGCGTTTTTTCTTGGCGGAAATCAAAGCTTGAGCCTTGCACTGCTTTGAGTGGCGCATTCGGAATGCCTTGTTCGTCCACGGGTAAAAAATAGTCCGCATTCAGTTGCAGAAAATGTCCGCGCACGTCCTCGCCTTGGCTTGCGTTATCTAAATTAAAATAGGCGTGATTGGTGAGATTAAGCGGTGTGTCTGCATCGCTTAGGGCTTCAAATTCAATGCGAACGCTATTTTGTTCCGTTAAGCGATAAGTGGTTTTCACTTGCACATTGCCGACAAAACCTTGATCGCCATCTGGCGAGAACAGAGAAAATTGGACAAAATTATCACCGCACTTTTCCACTTGCCAACGGCGTTTATCAAAGCCTTCGCCGCCGTGAAGTTGGTGTTTGCCTTGATTGGCGTTAAGGTAAACCGTTCTGCCATTTAAACGAAAACGGCTGTTGGCAATACGGTTGGCATAACGCCCTACGGTTACGCCTAAATAGGCTTGTTGTGTTAGGTAATCAGGCACTTGCGCGCCCAATAGCACTTCTTGTAAGCCGCCATTAACAGGCACTTGGCAAGAAAGCCAAGTTGCGCCCCAATCCATTAATTGAATGCACATTCCTTGTTGATTGGTTAGGGTAAATAGGTTGAAGGGCTTGCCATCTGGCGCAAGCCCTGTGTGAGATTGTCTTAACATACTTCGACCCCTTGTGAGGCGGTGCAAACATAGAAATCTTCTTTTAATCCCGTTTGTTTTTCATAGTTTTCTGCGATGATATTACGCACGGCGTCCACCTTATCCAATGGCGCAACCACCACGATACAACCTCCAAAGCCGCCGCCTGTCATTCTTGCACCGCCTGTGTTACCCACGGCAAGCTGAGCCAGTTCGACTAAGTAATCAATTTGTGGCACGGTGATCTCGAAATCATCGCGCACTGAATCGTGGGATTGTGCCATTAATTGCCCAAGTTTTGTGAGATCGCCTTGTGTTAAGGCTTCCACTGCGGCAAGCACGCGTGCATTTTCGCTAACAACGTGTCTGGCACGTTTTGCCACGATAGGATCAAGTGCGGTGAGTTTTTCTTCCATTTTTTCGAATTGTTCTACGGACACATCACGCAAGGCTTTCACACCAAAAAATTCTGCCGCTTGTTCACATTGCGCGCGGCGTGTGTTGTATTCACCTGCCACTAAATCGTGTTTAACGTGCGAATTGACGATCATCACTGCCACATCATTAGGGACAGGGGTTGGCTGAGTTTCAAGGCTGCGGCAGTCGATCATCAATAAATGATCTTTTTGTCCAAGGGCGGAGATCAGCTGATCCATATTGCCGCAATTCGCGCCCACAAATTTGTTTTCTGCTTGCTGCCCGATTAACGCCAGCTGGGTATCGTTGAGCGGAAGTTGTGCGAGCTGTTGGCAAAATTTCCCCACCGCCACTTCAAGCGAAGCGGAAGAACTTAACCCCGCAGAAAGTGGGACGTTACCACTAATCACTAAATCCGCGCCTTGTTTGAAGTCAGGGCATTGCGCTTGAATAAATTTCACCACGCCACGTACATAGCCCGTCCATTTGTGGGCGGGATTAGGCTCAATGGGTTTAGCAAGATCAAATTCGTCAAATTCATCAAGATCGGCGGCATAAACACGGAAAAGGCTATCATCACGCTTTGCGCCACATACTGCTGTACCGTAATTAATCGCGCAAGGCATTACAAAGCCGTCATTGTAATCCGTATGCTCGCCGATAATATTGACACGCCCAGGAGCATAAACACGCAGATCAAAAGTGCGGTGGAATTTTTCGGAAAATAATTGTTCTGCTCGTTGTTGTGGGTTCATCAGTTGTCTCCTTCGATTTAGTGGTTGTCGATAATTCATTGTGCATTTGAGTTATCAACAGATCCTAGCGTAGTTTGTAATGAATATCGCTTAAGGCACGTAATCGTTCTGCCGCTTGTTCTGCGGTGAGATCGCGCTGGCTTTCGCCTAGCATTTCATAGCCCACCATAAATTTGCGCACCGTGGCAGAGCGTAATAATGGGGGATAAAAATGCGCGTGCAGCTGCCAATGATCATTTTCTTTGCCATTAAATGGGGCAAAATGAAAGCCCATTGAATAGGGGAAAGAGGTTTCAAACAGGTTGTCATATTTGGTGGTGAGCAACTTCAAGGCAAGCGCCAAATCTTGCTGTTGTTCAGGGCTGAGCTGGGCGAAATTTTTAATATGAACTTTTGGCAGTAATAAGGTTTCAAAAGGCCATACAGCCCAATAAGGCACAAGGGCAACCCAGTGTTTGGTTTCCACCACAATGCGTTCTTTCCGCGCTAATTCACGTTGCACATAATCCACTAATAGCACTGAACCGTGTTTTTCAAAGTAACGTTGTTGAGCCAAATCTTCTTGCGTTACTTCATTCGGCAGAAAACTGTTTGCCCAGATTTGTCCGTGCGGGTGCGGATTGGAACAGCCCATTGCCGCACCTTTATTTTCAAAGATTTGTACCCAAGGATAACGCTGCCCTAGCTCGTTAAGCTGAGCTTGCCATACGTCAATCACATCAACAATTTCTTCCACCGTGAGTAATGGTAAGGTTTTGCTGTGATCCGGTGAAAAGCAAATTACGCGGCTTTCCCCTTCAGCAGCGGCAGTTTGGAAAAGGGGATCATCACTCGGCGCGGGGGCTGGCGTTTGTTCTAACAAGGCGGAAAAATCATTTTTAAACACAAAGGGTTTGCGGTAATCTGGGTTTTGTTCGCCTGTAATGCGCTTATTGTTTGGGCAAAGGTAACAGCTTGGATCATAGCTCGGTTTTTGCTTTTCTTCATTTTTTTCTTGCTGACCTTGCCATGGACGTTTTGCTCGATGGGGAGAAACCAATACCCAGCGATCGATAAGCGGATTATAGCGGCGGTGTGGATGATCTGCCGCAACAAATTGTTCAGACATAATGTTCTCCTTAAGTGAAAATATGAAAGCGGTTACAAAAATAAACTGCTATAAAATAGCAGATTGCCAAAAATAAACTATTAACTAGATCACAAATTGAGAAAAAAAGTGTGATTTTTTTGTGATGTAGTTTTCATTTTTTAAAGTAAGCGTTTTCAATCACAGAAAATTCTTTATATGATAAGTGCGGTGTAAATTTGCAGAGTTTTTAGGGGAGAAGATGATTACCATTCGTGATGTAGCAAAACAAGCGGGCGTGTCGGTGGCAACGGTTTCGCGCGTGTTGAATAATCATTCTTCCGCCAGTGAAAAAGCACGCCTTGCAGTGCAAAAAGCGGTGCAGGAATTGGGCTATCACCCGAATGCTAATGCGCAAGCCCTTGCCTTGCAAAACACTGACACCATTGGCGTGGTGGTCACGGACGTTACCGATCCTTTCTTTGCGATTTTAGTGAAAGCAGTGGATAAAGTGGCGGAACAGCACAACAAAAGCATTTTGATCGGCATTGGCTATCATAATGCGGAAAAGGAACGTAATGCCATTGAAACCTTGCTACGCAAGCGTTGTAGCTGTTTGGTGGTACACACCAAAGCCTTGAGCGATGAAGAACTTAGCCAATATTTAAGCCGCATTGCGGGAATGGTGGTGATTAATCGCGTGGTACAAGGCTACGAAAATCGCTGCGTAAGCCTAGATAACACCAAAGGGACGTTTATTGCTACAGAAAATTTAATCCGCCTTGGGCATAAGCAAATTGGCTATATAGGCTCAAATCACCAAATCAGTGATGAGGCGGAACGCATTCAAGGCTATTTGAATGCCCTTGCGCAGCACAATTTGCCAATGGCGGAACACCGTATTGCGCACAGTTCCCCTGATTTTGAAGGGGGCGAGCAGGCGATGATCCATTTGTTGAGCTACAATTCTGATTTGACCGCTGTGGTGGCCTATAACGACACAATGGCGGCAGGGGCAATTTCGGTGCTGAATGAAAACAATATCAACGTGCCGAAACAATTTTCTATTATCGGCTTTGATGATATGCCTATTGCCCGTTATTTGATTCCTAAGCTCACCACGATTCGCTATCCCATTGATTTAATGGCAACTTATGCGGCAAATCTGGCGTTAAGTTTGGTGGATAACCGCATTAATACGCCGATTCACACCCAATTTAACCCCACCCTAGTCAGACGATTTTCCACAGAACCCTGCGATTAATTTATGATCATCGTCACATTTTTAAATATTTTTTTGTAATCGTTTTCCATTAATGTGAGAGAGGGATCACAGTCTTATAGGCTGTTTTTCGTTATGCTCTGTGCCGTTATTGAATTTATTTCACAACAAATCCTTGTGCTGTATGAAATAAATTTAGCAGTATGTACAACATCTTCGTGATCGTTTAATCCATTTAAGGAGCTATCTATGAAAAAAACTGTATTAAAAACCACCGCACTTGCTGTGGGCTTAGGTCTTGCTGCAACAACAGCACAAGCGGTGAACCGCATTGGTGTAACTATTTACAAATATGACGATAATTTTATGTCTTTAATGCGTCAAGAAATTGATAAAGAAGCGAAAAACACTTAAAGATGTCGAATTATTAATGAACGACTCACAAAATGCCCAATCGGTACAAAATGACCAAGTTGATGTGTTGATCTCTAAAGGGGTGAAAGCCCTTGCCATTAACCTTGTGGATCCTGCGGCAGCACCAACCATTATTGGCAAAGCAAAATCTGAAGATATTCCTGTGGTGTTCTTTAATAAAGACCCAGGTGCAAAAGCCATTGGTAGCTATGAACAGGCTTATTATGTGGGAACTGACCCGAAAGAATCTGGTGTTATTCAAGGGCAGCTTATCACCAAACACTGGAAAGCCAACCCTGCATTTGACTTAAACAAAGACGGTAAAATCCAATATGTTTTATTAAAAGGTGAGCCGGGACACCCAGATGCCGAAGCGCGTACCAAATATGTGATTGAAGAATTAAATAAAAACGGCATTGAAACGGAACAACTCTTTATCGACACCGGAATGTGGGACGCAGCATTAGCCAAAGATAAAATGGACGCGTGGTTATCTAGCTCCAAAGCGAACGATATTGAAGTGATTATTTCTAACAATGACGGAATGGCAATGGGGGCATTGGAAGCCACGAAAGCGCACGGTAAAAAACTGCCTATCTTTGGTGTGGACGCCTTGCCTGAAGTGTTACAGCTTATCAAGAAAGGCGAAATCACAGGGACTGTGTTAAATGACGGTGTAAACCAAGGTAAAGCCGTGGTGCAATTAGCTAATAATCTGGCGAATGAAAAACCAGCCACAGAAGGCACACAATGGAAATTAGAAAGCAAAGTTGTGCGTATTCCTTATGTTGGTGTGGACGCGGATAACTTAAATGAATTCTTAAAATAATTGTGCTATTGCTAGGGGAGCATTGCTCCCCTTTTGTATGAGGTTGGATATGACAGTACAAACACAAACGCCAAACCACCAAGAAGTGCTGCTTACAATGACGAACGTAAGCAAAACTTTCCCCGGTGTTAAAGCCCTAGATCGGGCAAATCTCACCGTTCGTTCTCATTCTGTTCACGCATTAATGGGAGAAAACGGTGCGGGCAAATCCACCTTACTGAAATGCTTATTCGGCATTTACGCCAAAGATGAAGGGGAAATTCTCTTTTTAAATCAACCCGTTAATTTTAAAACCTCAAAAGAAGCGCTGGAAAACGGCATTTCAATGGTTCACCAAGAACTCAATCTGGTACGTCAGCGTAATGTAATGGATAACCTTTGGCTTGGACGCTATCCGCTGAAAGGGGTTTTTGTCGATCACGGCAAAATGTATCGCGACACCAAAGCCATTTTTGATGAATTGGATATTGATGTTGATCCGAAAGAAAAAGTGGCAAATCTCTCTGTTTCACAAATGCAAATGATTGAAATAGCAAAGGCTTTTTCTTATAACGCAAAAATTGTGATTATGGACGAACCCACTTCATCACTATCTGAAAAAGAAGTGGAGCATTTATTTAAGATCATCGAGAAATTAAAAAATCGTGGCTGTGGGATTATTTATATTTCGCACAAAATGGACGAAATTTTCAAAATTTGCGATGAAATTACCATTTTACGCGATGGTAAATGGATCAACACCGTGCCAGTCAAAGGCAGCACGATGGACGAAATTGTGGCAATGATGGTAGGGCGTGAACTCACGCAACGTTTCCCTGAAAAAACCAACACGCCACAAGAAGTGATTTTAGAAGTGGAACACCTAACGGCACTGAACCAACCTTCTATTCAAGATGTCAGCTTCCAGCTTCGTAAAGGGGAAATTCTTGGCATCGCAGGACTTGTTGGAGCAAAACGCACGGACATTGTGGAAACCATTTTCGGCGTGCGTGAACGTAAAACGGGCGAAATTAAATTGCACGGAAAAACAATGAAAAATCGTACCGCACTTGAAGCTATTAATAACGGTTTTGCGTTGGTCACGGAAGAACGCCGTTCCACAGGGATTTATGCTAACCTAAATATTGAATTTAACTCCTTGATTTCAAATATGAAATCTTATTTAGGGCGGCTTGGTTTACTAAGTGGTGAAAAAATGAAAAGCGACACCCAATGGGTGATCGATGCAATGAACGTGAAAACGCCATCGCACAAAACCACCATCGGATCGCTTTCGGGCGGAAACCAGCAAAAAGTGGTTATCGGCCGTTGGTTGCTCACTCAGCCTGAAATTTTAATGCTTGATGAACCCACACGCGGCATTGATATTGGGGCAAAATTTGAAATTTACCAACTGATTATGGAACTCGCTAAAAAGGACAAAGGCATTATTATGATTTCTTCTGAAATGCCAGAACTGTTAGGCGTAACTGACCGAATTTTGGTGATGAGTAACGGAAAAGTGGCGGGCATTGTTGAAACCGCAAAAACTTCGCAAGAAGAAATTCTGCAACTTGCAGCGAAATATCTCTAATTTAGAAGGAAATGAATTATGTCAGCTTTAAAACAAAATAAATCGCTAGATTTCCTTAAGCAAAATGCTATTTACTTTGTGCTGTTGGTGCTTCTTGGCATTATCATTATGCAAGACTCCAGCTTTTTGAGTTTAAGAAATTTTAGTAACATTCTCACCCAATCTTCCGTGCGTTTAATCATCGCCCTTGGCGTGGCAGGCTTGTTGGTAACCCAAGGCACGGATTTATCCGCAGGGCGTCAAGTGGGGCTTGCCGCGGTAATTTCAGCTACGCTTTTGCAAGCAATGGATAATATGAACCGTGTGTTCCCTGATCTTGCTGAAATCCCAATTCCTGTGGTTATTCTTATCGTTTGTGCCATTGGCGCAGTGATTGGATTAGTCAATGGCGTAGTGATTGCCTACCTTAATGTAACGCCATTTATTGCCACAATGGGAACGATGATCATCGTTTACGGGATCAACTCCCTTTACTATGACGCAGTGGGATCATCACCAATTGCAGGCTTTAACGAACAATTCTCCACCTTTGCGCAAGGCTTTTTCCGCTTAGGTAGCTTTAAACTTTCCTACATCACCATTTATGCCGCAATTTGCTCGCTATTTGTATGGATCTTATGGAATAAAACCCGCTTCGGCAAAAACATCTTTGCCATTGGTGGTAACCCAGAAGCCGCGCGTGTTTCAGGCGTGAACGTAACCCGCAACCTTGTTGTTATCTATATGATTGCAGGGGTATTCTATGCCTTTGGCGGTATGCTTGAAGCAGGACGCATCGGCAGTACTACCAACAACCTTGGTTTTATGTACGAACTTGATGCCATTGCCGCTTGTGTGGTAGGGGGCGTTTCCTTTGCAGGCGGCGTGGGAACAGTGATCGGCGTTATCACAGGGGTGCTTATCTTCACCGTGATCAATTACGGCTTAACCTACATCGGCGTAAATCCTTATTGGCAATATATTATCAAAGGTAGCATTATCATCTTCGCTGTAGCCATTGACTCGCTCAAATACGCGAAGAAAAAATAAGTGCGGTGA
>NZ_PQVI01000080.1:17062-39954 GCF_002921145.1 Avibacterium endocarditidis | reverse complement strand
TAGAAAAATATTTTTCTATTTTAATTTGAAATGTTCAGTTTTGGCTATCGCTTTTTTTCATTAGGAAAAAGCAGATAATAGGAAAGAATAAAAAAGATAAACAGAAAACGTTTGTTAATAAAATATTAGAAAAAATTTGGAGCGGGAAACGAGACTCGAACTCGCGACCCCAACCTTGGCAAGGTTGTGCTCTACCAACTGAGCTATTCCCGCAAGAGATAAGGAGATTGGAGCGGGAAACGAGGCTCGAACTCGCGACCCCGACCTTGGCAAGGTCGTGCTCTACCAACTGAGCTATTCCCGCATATTCCGTAAGGAACGGGGCGTATTATACGAAAAATTTTTACGCCCGCAAGTAAAATTATAAAAAATTTGATTGCTTGTTTAGTTATTGATCAGAAAGCGAGGTTTTTCCTATTTCCTAGCAATAAATAAGCTAAGGCATTTTGATAAAATGCTCACGATAATAAGCCAGCTCAGCAATAGATTCACGAATATCATCTAAAGCAAGGTGGGTATTTTTCTTACTAAAGCCTTTTAACATTTCAGGATTCCAACGCGATCCAAGTTCTTTTAAGGTGCTGACATCAAGGTGGCGATAATGAAAATAGTCGGCGAGCTCAGGCATATATTTGAATAAAAAGCGTTTATCTTGCGCAACGCTGTTGCCACAAATGGGTGATGCACCTTTAGGCACCCATTTTTTTAGGAAATCTAAAGTTTGTAATTCTGCGGCACGTTCGGTGAGTTTGCTTTGCTTTACGCGTTCAATTAAACCATTTTCGCTATGGGTTTTCTGACACCAAGCATTCATTTTGGCCAGTAAACTATCTGGTTGATGAATGGCAAGCACAGGGCCTTCTGCAAGAATATTGAGATCTTTATCGGTTACAATGGTAGCAATTTCAATGATGCGTTCTTTTTCGGGATCTAAGCCCGTCATTTCTAAGTCAATCCAAATAAGGTTTTGTTTATCTAATTGCATTAGGGTATCCTATGTCTGTTATTATTTTTAATAAATGGTAAATATTCTAACCGAAAACCAACCGCACTTTGGATTTATCTTTGAGCAAACAAAAATTAACTTACAATCAGCAACGCAGAATTCGCTCTAATAATGCGAAAACATTACAACGTCACAAATCAAGAAATGAGGATATTCAGTGGCAAGATGAAATGCTTGGCCCAACGCAAGAAGGCACAGTGGTAACTCGTTATTCTTTGCACGCCGATGTGGAAAATGCACAAGGTGAAATTTTTCGCTGTAATTTACGCCGCACCTTGGCTAATTTAGTGGTTGGCGACAAAGTGCTGTGGCGTCAAGGTAGTGAACAGTTGCAAGGCGTGAGCGGTGTGATTGAAGCCATTCATCCACGTAAAAATGAAATTACACGCCCTGATTATTATGATGGCTTGAAAGTCATTGCTGCCAATATCGATCGCATTATTATTGTATCGGCGGTTGTGCCTGAGTTGTCTTGGAATATTATCGATCGCTATTTGGTGGTATGTGAGAACGCTAAAATTCCTGCTGTGATTGTGATTAATAAAGCTGATTTATTATCGGAAAGTCAGCGTGAAGCAGTGGAAAAACAGCTTAAGGTTTATGAAAAAATTGGCTATCAGACGTTGATGATTTCTGCCAAAACAGGCGAAAATATGCAAAATCTTACCGCACTTTTATCGGAAGGTACGTCTATTTTTGTGGGGCAATCAGGGGTTGGCAAATCCAGTTTAATCAACAGCATTTTACCTGATGTGAATGCACAGGTTGGTGCGGTGAGTGAGGGAACAGGATTAGGTCGCCACACCACTACATCTTCTCGTCTTTATCATTTACCGCAAGGAGGCGATCTGATTGACTCACCAGGGATCCGTGAGTTCGGTTTATGGCATTTGGACGCCGATCAAATTACGAAAGGATACCGTGAATTTCAGTATGTGCTAGGCACTTGCAAATTTAGGGATTGCAAACATTTGAATGACCCTGGTTGTGCATTGCGTGAAGCCGTTGAGCGAGGAAAAATCGATCCCGTAAGATTTAAAAATTATCATAATTTAATTGAAAGTTTATCTGAAACAAAGGGGCATAGACATTTCTTCACTCAGGACAATGGTTAAATAAAGGTTAATAAACGCATAAAAAAACGCCGTTTCAAGCATTTTTTTGTGATGTACTTCAAATTTTGCGTTGATTAGGGTTGATTATTGTTGTGTTAAGTTGAATACTAGCTTCAGATTTATTTTTAAAGATGAAATAAATACAACGATTGAATGGTAAGCTTTATGGTTACTGTTTGATGTTAGGATAACATTTATACTTAAACAATTTACTAAGAGGATTTTACTATGTACTCAAAAGATGTTGAAATTATTGCTCCAAATGGTTTACATACTCGCCCTGCGGCTCAGTTTGTAAAAGAAGCGAAAGCCTTTGCTTCTGACATTACTGTAACTTCTGGTGGCAAAAGTGCAAGTGCAAAAAGCCTTTTTAAATTACAAACTTTAGGTTTAACACAAGGAACTGTGATCACCATTTCTGCTGAAGGCGAAGATGAGCAAAAAGCAGTAGATCATTTAGTCGCTTTAATTCCTACATTAGAGTAATCATACCATTAGCCACAAATTTCACTTTCAAGAGAAAGTCTGTTTGTGGCTATTGTTCTATTTATAGCCAGATTTAATTATTAGTTCGGAAGGTCACTATGATTTCAGGTATTCCAGCATCCCCCGGCATTGTTTTCGGTAAAGCACTTGTTTTAAAAGAAGAAAAAATCGTACTTGATACGCAAAAAATTCAAGACGATCAAGTTGAAGCTGAGGTTGCAAGTTTTTATGAAGGACGTAATGCAGCCGTTGAGCAATTAACTGCAATTAAAGATCGTGCTTATGCTTCATTAGGTGAAGAGAAAGCGGCAATCTTTGAAGGCCATTTAATGATTTTGGAAGATGAGGAATTAGAAGAAGAAATCATTGATTATTTACGTTCTAATAAAGTGAATGCAGGGGTTGCTGCAAGCACAATTATTGATCAGCAAGTGGCGATGTTGTCAGAAATTGATGACGAATATTTAAAAGAGCGTGCAGGGGATATTCGTGATATTGGTAATCGCTTAATTAAAAATATTTTAGGTATGCACATTGTTGATCTTGGTGAGATCAACGAAGAGGCTATTCTTGTTGCTTATGACTTAACGCCATCAGAAACCGCACAGCTTAACCTTGATAAAGTGCTTGGTTTTATTACTGATATTGGTGGCAGAACTTCTCATACTTCAATTATGGCACGTTCATTAGAATTGCCAGCGATTGTGGGGACAAACACGGTTACTCAACAAGTTAATACCGGTGATTTCTTAATTCTTGATGCGGTGAATAACTGTGTTTATGTAAACCCAAGTCAGGAAGAAATTGATCGCTTAAAAGCCTTAGAAGCACAATTAGCCGAAGAAAAAGCAGAATTAGCGAAATTGAAAGATTTACCAGCACTCACTTTAGACGGTCATCGCGTTGATGTGGTAGCAAACATTGGTACAATTCGCGATGTGGAAGGGGCAGATCGTAACGGTGCGGAAGGCGTAGGCCTATATCGTACAGAATTCTTATTTATGGATCGCGATCAGCTGCCAACGGAAGAAGAACAATTTATCGCTTATAAAGAAGTCGTTGAAGCGATGAATGGCCGTTTAGTGGTATTAAGAACAATGGATATTGGTGGTGATAAAGAGTTACCTTACTTAAATCTACCAAAAGAAATGAATCCATTCTTAGGCTGGCGTGCTATTCGTATTGCCCTAGATCGTAAAGAAATTTTACACGCGCAATTAAGAGCAGTATTAAGAGCATCAGCTTTCGGTAAATTGGCTGTTATGTTCCCAATGATTATTTCTGTGGAAGAAATTCGTACATTAAAAGCAGAAATTGACGTATTAAAAGCGCAGCTACGCAATGAAGGCAAGGCTTTTGATGAGAATATTCAAATTGGCGTGATGGTAGAAACTCCATCAGCAGCAGTGAATGCGAAATTTTTAGCGAAAGAAGTGGATTTCTTCAGTATTGGTACAAACGATTTAACTCAATATACCCTTGCGGTGGATCGTGGTAACGAATTAATTTCTCATTTATATAACCCAATGACCCCATCTGTATTGAGCTTAATTAAACAGGTGATTGATGCTTCCCACGCTGAAGGTAAATGGACAGGTATGTGTGGTGAGCTAGCGGGTGATGAAAGAGCAACGTTATTGCTACTTGGTATGGGCTTAGACGAGTTTAGTATGAGCGCAATTTCAGTGCCAAGAATTAAAAATTAATCCGCAATGTAAACTATCAAGATGCAAAATTGCTCGCTAATAAAGCGCTTGAACAGCCAACAGCAGCAGATATTGAAAAATTGGTTGCAGACTTTTTAGCAGAAAATGCATTAAACTAGATACCAATTATTCAAATTTTGGGCTAGAATAGCCCAAACATTCACTTAGTAGGAGACTAAAAATGGGTTTTTTTTGATAAGTTATTTGGTTCAAAAAGCAATAAAACCGTTGAAGTAGAGATTTATGCACCGCTTTCAGGTGATATTGTGAACATTGAAGATGTACCAGATGTTGTTTTCTCAGAAAAAATTGTTGGTGATGGTATTGCAATTCGCCCAACAGGTAACAAACTTGTAGCCCCTGTTGATGGTGTTGTAGGTAAAATTTTTGAAACCAACCACGCTTTCTCAATGGAATCTACCGATGGTGTGGAATTATTCGTTCACTTTGGTATTGATACCGTTGAATTAAAAGGTGAAGGTTTTAGACGTGTTGCTGAAGAAGGCCAAACCGTTAAACGTGGTGATACCATTATTGAATTAGATTTAGAATTACTTGAAGCTAAAGCAAAATCAGTGCTTACCCCTGTAGTGATTTCTAATATGGATGAAGTTAGCCATATTGAGAAAAAAACAGGCGAAGTTGTTGCTGGTGAGTCTGTGGTTCTTGTAGTGAAAAAATAAAAATGCAATATAACAAAGCCCATTCCATTGAGAGAATGGGCTTTTTCTTATAAGGGAAATCTTCATCGCTGATAAGATTTATCCGTCAATCAGCTGAGGAGTAGGATTGATAAAGATTAAAGCGCTTTAAGTAAAAATTATCAGTCATCTGCTATTTTTACCGATTATTTAAAGTGCGGTGGAATTTTTTAATAAATTTTTTGCCTTTCCTAAGACTTATCAAAAAATTTTCTAATTTCAACAAATCTTATATTTTTTATAATCTTTGTTAAAGATTTGTAAACGGGTTTTAATAGTTGTAAAATAGCCTAGATATAGGTATTAGTTATCCATTCGTTGTTCAGTTTCGTCTAGAAATTGAACTTAACTTCAACTTAACAAATAAGGAAAAGACTATGTCAGAAATGTTAAGAAATGACGTAGATCCAGTCGAAACCAATGATTGGTTATTGGCGATCGATTCAGTAATTCGTGAAGAAGGTGTTGAAAGAGCACAGTTTATTATTGAGCAATTAATGCAGCACGCTCGTGCAAATTCAGTATCTTTACCAACAGGTGTTACCACAGACTATATTAATACTATCCCTGTTGAAGAAGAGCCGAACTATCCAGGTAATTTAGATCTTGAGCGCCGTATTCGTAGTGCGATTCGTTGGAATGCAATTATGATGGTATTAAGAGCGTCTAAAAAAGATTTAGAGCTTGGCGGCCATATGTCATCTTTCCAATCTTCTGCGACAATCTATGAAGTTTGTTTCAACCATTTCTTTAAAGCGCGTACCGAAAAAAATGGTGGCGACTTAGTTTTCTTCCAAGGTCATATTTCTCCAGGAATTTATGCGCGTGCTTTTGTTGAAGGCCGTTTAACTGAAGAGCAATTAGATAATTTCCGTCAAGAAGTTCACGGAAAAGGCCTTTCTTCTTACCCGCACCCTAAATTAATGCCTGAATTCTGGCAATTCCCTACAGTATCAATGGGTCTTGGGCCGTTGAATGCCATTTATCAAGCACGTTTCTTAAAATACTTACATAACCGTGGCTTGAAAGACACAGCAGATCAAACCGTTTACGCATTCTTAGGTGATGGCGAAATGGACGAAGTAGAATCTCGCGGTGGTCTTGCTTTCGCAGCACGTGAAAAATTAGATAACCTTGTTTTCGTGATCAACTGTAACTTACAACGTTTAGATGGCCCAGTAACAGGTAATGGTAAAATTATTCAAGAATTAGAAGCACAATTTAACGGTTGTGGCTGGGAAGTGATTAAAGTTGTTTGGGGGCGTCGTTGGGATCGTTTATTACAACGTGATACGTCAGGCAAATTATTACAATTAATGATGGAAGTGGTTGATGGCGACTATCAAACCTTCAAAGCAAAAGATGGTGCTTATGTACGCAAACACTTCTTTGGTCGTTACCCTGAAACTGAAGCCTTAGTGGCAGAAATGACAGATGATGAAATCTGGGCATTAAACCGTGGTGGTCACGATCCATTAAAAGTTTTCGCTGCATTCAATAAAGCAAAACAAGTTAAAGACAAACCAGTTGTATTGCTTGTGAAAACCATCAAAGGTTATGGTATGGGTGATGCCGCTGAAGGTAAAAATATCGCACACCAAGTTAAGAAAATGGATATGTCGGGCGTTAAACACGTTCGTGATCGTTTCAATATTGCAGTATCTGATGAAGATATTGAGAAATTACCATACATCAAGTTTGAAGAAGGTTCAGAAGAGTACAAATATCTTCACGAGCGCCGTCAAGCATTGAACGGTTATTTACCAACCCGTGCGCCACGCTTTACTCACGAACTTGAAGTGCCAGCGTTAGAAGAGTTTGCACAATTATTTGAAGCACAATCTCGTCCAATTTCAACCACAATGGCATTTGTTCGTTCATTAAACGTATTGTTGAAAAACAAATCTGTGGGTAAACACATTGTACCAATTATCGCAGATGAAGCGCGTACTTTCGGTATGGAAGGTTTATTCCGTCAAATCGGTATTTATAACCCACACGGACAGAACTACACTCCACAAGATCGCGAGCAAGTTTCTTATTATCGTGAAGCCATTGATGGTCAAGTGTTACAAGAAGGGATTAACGAACAAGGTGCAACTGCGTCTTGGATTGCCGCAGCAACTTCTTACAGCACAAACAACGTACCAATGATTCCATTCTTTGTGTATTACTCAATGTTTGGTTTCCAACGTGTAGGTGATTTAATGTGGTTAGCAGGCGACCAACGTGCGCGTGGCTTTATGATCGGTGGTACATCAGGCCGTACAACATTGAACGGTGAAGGTTTACAACACGAAGATGGTCAAAGCCATATTCAATCAGCGGTAATTCCAAACTGTATCTCTTATGATCCTGCTTTCGCCTTTGAAGTACCTGTAATTATCCAAGACGGTGTTCGCCGTATGTACGGGCCAGAACAAGAAGATGTGTACTACTACATCACAACCTTAAATGAAACTTACGACCAACCAGCAATGCCAAAAGGCGCAGAAGAAGGTATCCGTAAAGGTATCTATAAATTCGAAACGGTAACTGGCCAAGGTAAAGGCAAAGTTCAATTATTAGGTTCTGGTGCGATTTTACGCCACGTTCGTGAAGCAGCGAAATTACTTGCAGATGATTTCGGCGTAACTTCTGATGTATATAGTGTAACTTCATTTACTGAAGTAGCACGTGATGGTGCAGATGTAGAGCGTTGGAACTTATTACACCCTGAAGCAGAGCCAAGAACAGCATACATTGCTCAAGTGATGAATGATGCACCAGCGGTGGCTGCAACAGACTACATCAAACTTTATGCAGAGCAAGTGCGTGCATTTGTTCCAGCGCAAAGCTATCGTGTATTAGGTACAGACGGTTTTGGTCGTTCAGATAGCCGTGAAAACTTACGCGAGCATTTTGAAGTGAATGCACATTATGTGGTAATCGCAGCATTAACTGAGCTTGTTAAACAAGGTATCTTTGACAAGAAAGTGGTTGCAGATGCGATTACAAAATATGGCATTGATGCAGATAAAATTAACCCACTTTACGCATAATTAACATCGCTCCCCTTGCTTTAGCAGGGGGAGTTTTGAGGAAAAAAGAAAATGGCTAAAGAAATTCAAATTCCAGATATTGGTGGCGATGAAGTAACCGTTACCGAAGTGATGGTAAAAGCTGGCGATACGGTTGAAGTTGATCAATCCGTAATTAATGTTGAAGGCGATAAAGCATCAATGGAAGTGCCTTCACCTGAAGCTGGTGTAATTAAAGAAGTATTAGTAAAAGTTGGCGATAAAGTTTCAACTGGTACACCAATGTTTATTTTAGAAGGAGCAGCAGCTGCACCAGCGCCTGCCGCTGAAGAAAAAGCAGCACCAGCAGCACCGCAAAGTGCGGGTGGTTCTGTGATTGAAATTCACGTTCCAGATATTGGTGGTGATGAAGTAAACGTAACTGAAATTTTAGTAAACGTAGGCGATAGCGTTGCAGAAGAGCAATCTATCTTAAACGTAGAAGGTGATAAAGCTTCTATGGAAGTGCCAGCACCTGTGGCTGGTGTGGTAAAAGAAATTCTTATCAAAGTAGGTGATAAAGTTTCAACCGGTTCATTAGTAATGAAATTTGAAACCACTGCCGCAGCGCCAGCTGCTCAACCAGCGGCTGAAGCACCAGCAGCACCTGCTGCAGTATCTGGTGGTGTACAAGATGTTCACGTTCCAGATATTGGCGGTGATGAAGTAAACGTGACTGAAATTATGGTTGCTGTGGGTGATAGCGTTTCTGAAGAGCAATCATTAATCACTGTTGAGGGCGACAAAGCTTCAATGGAAGTCCCTGCACCATTTGCCGGTGTAGTGAAAGAAATCTTAGTGAAATCAGGGGATAAAGTTTCAACTGGTTCATTAATTATGCGTTTTGAAGTAGCGGGTTCAGCGCCTGCAGCAGCCCCAGCAGCTCAACCAGCAGCGGCACCAGCACAAACTCAAGCGGCTGCCCCTGCAGCGCCAGCACAATCAGCGCAGCCTGCTAACCAAGCAGAAGTTACAGCAAGTGCAAGTTTTGCTCACGCAACCCCTGTGGTTCGCCGTTTAGCTCGTGAGTTTGGGGTAAACCTAGATAAAGTGAAAGGAACAGGCCGTAAAGGTCGTATCCTGAAAGAAGACGTTCAAGCCTATGTGAAAGCCGCGGTGAAAGCGGTAGAAAGCGGTTCTGTATCCGCAGCATCAACAGGTGCCGCGAATGGTGCAGGTTTAGGCTTACTCCCTTGGCCGAAAGTGGACTTCAGCAAATTCGGTGAAGTAGAACAAGTTGAATTAGGCCGTATCCAAAAAATCTCTGGTGCGAACTTACACCGTAACTGGGTAATGATTCCACACGTAACACAATGGGATAAAGCAGACATCACAGATTTAGAGCAATTCCGTAAAGAGCAAAATGTGCTTGCGGAAAAACAAAAACTTGATGTAAAAATCACCCCACTTGTGTTCATTATGAAAGCGGTAGCGAAAGCCTTAGAAGCTTACCCACGCTTTAATAGCTCCTTATCTGAAGATGCACAAAGCTTGATCTTGAAAAAATACATCAACATTGGCGTAGCGGTAGATACACCAAATGGCTTAGTTGTGCCTGTATTTAAAGATGTAAACAAAAAAGGCATTATCGAGCTTTCACGTGAATTAGCAGAAATCTCGAAAAAGGCGCGTGCAGGTAAATTAACCGCATCTGATATGCAAGGTGGTTGTTTTACCATTTCAAGCCTAGGCGGTATTGGTGGTACACAATTTACCCCAATCGTGAATGCGCCAGAAGTGGCGATTTTAGGTGTATCTAAATCTGAAATGACACCAGTATGGAACGGCAAAGAATTTACTCCACGCTTGATGTTACCATTATCGCTCTCTTACGATCACCGCGTGATTGATGGGGCAGACGGTGCAAGATTTATCACCTTCATCAATGGCGTATTAAGCGACCTTCGCCGTTTAGTAATGTAATTCCTTAGCGTTTCTCATTAAAATGGGAAACGCTGTTTAGTTAAAGTGCGGTGTAAAAACCGCAAGAATTTAACGAGGTAGAAAATGAATAAAGAGATTAAAACACAAGTTGTTGTACTTGGTGCAGGCCCCGCAGGTTATTCGGCGGCATTCCGTTGTGCGGATTTAGGTTTAGATACGGTGATCGTTGAACGTTATTCAACCCTTGGAGGGGTGTGCTTAAACGTGGGTTGTATCCCATCTAAAGCCTTATTACACGTTGCTAAAGTGATTGAAGAAGCAAAATCTTTAGCAGAACACGGTATCGTATTTGGCGAGCCACAAACTGACATTGACAAAATCCGTGGTTGGAAAGAAAAAGTAATCAACCAATTAACAGGTGGCTTAGCTGGAATGGCTAAAATGCGTAAAGTGCAAGTGGTAAACGGTTACGGTAAATTCTCAGGCCCTAACACCATTATCGTTGCAGGCGATGAAGGCGAAACCACCATTCATTTTGATAATGCTATTATCGCAGCAGGTTCACGCCCAATTCAATTGCCATTTATCCCACACGAAGATCCACGCATTTGGGATTCAACAGACGCACTTAAATTAAAAGAAGTGCCGAAAAACCTATTAATTATGGGCGGTGGTATTATCGGTCTTGAAATGGGTACGGTATATCACGCACTCGGTTCTAACATTGACGTAGTAGAAATGTTTGATCAAGTGATCCCAGCAGCGGATAAAGATATTGTTCAAATCTACACAAAACGTATCGAGAAGAAATTCAACTTATTACTTGAAACCAAAGTAACCGCAGTTGAAGCGAAAGAAGACGGTATTTATGTCTCAATGGAAGGCAAAGCTGCGAACGAAACACGCCGTTATGATGCCGTATTAGTGGCGATCGGTCGTACACCAAATGGTAAATTGATCGATGCTAATGTCGCAGGCGTAGAAGTGGATGAGCGTGGCTTTATCCATACAGATAAACAAATGCGTACCAACGTACCACACATCTTCGCGATTGGTGATATTGTGGGACAACCAATGCTTGCTCACAAAGGCGTACACGAAGGCCACGTTGCAGCAGAAGTCATCGCAGGACAAAAACACTACTTCGACCCGAAAGTGATCCCATCTATCGCATACACTGAGCCAGAAGTGGCTTGGGTAGGTAAAACCGAGAAAGAATGTAAAGCCGAAGGCATTAACTACGAAGTGGCGAAATTCCCTTGGGCAGCCTCAGGTCGTGCGATTGCCTCTGACTGTGCAGATGGTTTAACCAAATTGATCTTCGATAAAGACACTCACCGCATTATCGGTGGTGCAATTGTTGGAACAAACGGTGGTGAATTGCTAGGTGAAATCGGTCTTGCGATTGAAATGGGTTGTGATGCAGAAGATCTTGCATTAACTATCCACGCTCACCCAACCTTACACGAATCTGTAGGCTTAGCGGCAGAAGTGTTTGAAGGTTCAATCACCGACTTACCAAATCCAAAAGCGAAAAAGAAAAAATAGTTTTCTAACTTCTTCTCAAAAGCCTTTCTGATGAAAGGCTTTTTTATGCGAAAAGGAATGTTTATTTAATTCTAATTAAACTGAAAGATTTGTGATCAATATCACAGCCAAAGTATGACTACTGTCATAGGCACTTTATTGTAAATAGACTAATCTCATTATGAGTTTAATCTGCTAATAGGGAGGAAGTGATGTTTCTGACAGTTTTCAGTTTTATTATTGTCACTGGCTTTGTGGCTTGGATTTCTTGGCGGAAAACCAGAAATGATGATTTATCAACAGCTAAAGGATATTTTCTTGCTGGACGAGGGTTGAGTGCAGTTGTCATTGGTTGTTCAATGGTATTAACTTCACTTTCTACTGAACAATTAATTGGTGTCAATGCCAATTCCTATAAAGGCAATTTTTCTATTATTGCTTGGACGGTTCAATCAGTCATTCCGCTTTGTTTTTGGCTTTGTATTTATTACCGAAATATATTCGCAATGGCTACACGACAATTCCAGAATTCTTTGAAAGCCGTTTTGATCGTCAAACACGCTTAATAATGTCTGGGTTATTTTTAGTATTCTATTTATTTATCGTTATTCCCACCGCACTTTATACAGGGGCAATTGCCTTTAATAAAATCTTCAATTTAGAAACCGTATTTGGAATTAGCTATGGTGAATCTATTGTTTATACCGTAATGGCGATAGGTTTTATTGGTGCGATTTACGCTATTTTTGGTGGCTTAAAAGCGGTGGCAGTATCAGATACAGCGAATGCAATTATCCTTATAATTGGGGCTATTCTAGTACCAATTTTTGCCTTAATTTATTTAGGCAATGGCAGTTTTATGAAAGGCTTGCATATTATTGGTACAACGCACGTTGAAAAATTTAATGCTATTGGTAGTGCGACAGATGCTGTACCTTGGCCAGCAATGTTTACGGGGATTTTGATCGTAAACTTTTTCTATTGGACAACTAATCAAGCGATTGTGCAACGTGCATTAGGTGCGAAAGATTTAAAAGCAGGGCAAAAAGGGATTTTAATTGCTGCGCTTTTCTTGCTCTTATTGCCGATTATTCTTAATTTACCAGGTTTGCTGAGTTTCCATATTTTAGGTGAAGGACTAAATCCAATTGATTTATCTTATCCTGAATTAGTTAATCGCGTTTTGCCAACAGTCCTACAAGGTTTCTTTATTGCGGCTTTATTTGGGGCAATTTTAAGTACATTCAATTCATTCTTAAATTCAGCAGCAACAATTTATTGTAAAGACTTATTGCCTTCACTAACCAAAAGAACCTTTAGTGAAACTGAATTAATTGTTTATGCGAAAAAAGTCTCGGCAGTCATGGCAGTTATCACCATCATTATTGGACCATTGCTTATGTTTGGTACAGATGGCATTTTCTTACTGACTAAACGTTTTGCAGGTTTTGTGAATATTCCTATTGTTGCTCTATTTGCAGTGGGATTATTCAATAAAACTGTATCGGGACTAGCTGCGCGTATTGCCTTATTGGTACATGTTATTTTATATTTCCTTATTGTTTGGGTATTTAATGTAAAAGTGAATTTTGTGTATGTAATGGCTGCACTATTCGTTTTTGATGTCGTATTAATGCTAGTATTAGGTTCGTTCTTACGCAGAAAAACACCTTATGTTGATAACGTGTCAAACCAAAGTAATGTAGATTTAAGCAACTGGGAATATGTTAATATCACTGTGGCATCTCTTGCATTAGGTTTAGTTTCTCTTTATGCGTTGCTTTCTTCAATTGGGCTTGCTTCAGAAAATGGTAAACCACTTTGGGTACTTGCTGCTTATGCAATTCTTCAAGTGATTTTATTTGTGGTAATTGGTCGAAATAGAAAAGGTGTAACCAATGAAAATGTAATTTATATTCTTAGATCAAGTTAGAAAAGATATGCTTGGTACTTATGGACATAAGATTGTAAAAACGCCGAATTTAGATCGTTTAGCGAGAGAAGGTGTTCGTTTTGATAATGCCTTCACGCCAGCTTCAGTTTGTGGCCCTGCTAGAACATCACTTTTTACAGGGCAAATGCCTTCTACCCATGGCATTATTCGAAATGGTGAAAAAGGTGGAACAGGAGAAATTCCGGCAGAGCAACCACATATCGGAAAACTGGACGGCTATAATTGCTATGTTGCAGGAAAATGGCACGTTGGCACGAGATCTGTTCCAAGAGATTACGGTATTAAAGGGCATAATTTTGATGGATATGGCTACCCAGGCAGTCACGTTTATAAAAATTTAGTGTTTGATCAAGCGCCTACCCAGTCAAATCGTTACCCTGAATGGCTTGTAGAAAAAGGCTTCCCTACGCCAGAAGTCAGCCTAGCTTATTTTGGTGATAACCCACATTTAAGAGTACAAGAATTGTGCGGTTTACTTTCAGGAACAAAAGAACAAACGATTCCCTATTTTATTATTGATGAAGCGAAAAGCTTTATTTTGGAATCTCTTGCTGAGCATAAGCCTTTCTTTACTTGGATTAATTTCTGGGGGCCGCATACGCCTTGCATTGTTCCTGAGCCTTATTATTCAATGTATGATCCAAAAGATGTTGTCCTCGATGAAAGTTTCTTTAAACCTTTAGAAGGTAAACCTGGCCATTATCGTACCATTTCTAAAATGTGGGGAATGTGGGAAGCAAGTGAAGAACGCTGGAAGGAAGTGATCACCAAATTCTGGGGATATATCACTTTAATTGATGATGCGATTGGTGAACTATTTAATTTCCTTGAAAAACACAATCTTTATCAGGATTGTTTTATTGTCGCCACCGCAGATCACGGCGATGCAATGGGCGCACATAGAATGATTGAAAAAGGTGAGTTTATGTTTGATACTACCTACAATATTCCATTGATTATTAAAGATCCTGAATCTCCGCGTATCAATGAAGTGGACGATAATTTAGTTTATCTGCACGATTTGACTTCAACTGTGTTTGATGTTATTGGGCAAGCCGTTCCAGAAACTTTCCAAGGCGAAAGCCTATTGCCTATTTTGCGAGAACATAAATCCAATGATCGTAAGGGAGTATTAGCTCAACTTGCAGGGCATTTTGTTATTTTGAACAGAGAATGTGGCGTAGGAAAGATTATAAATTGGTCTTCAATGCAAGTGATGTAGGGGAGTTGTACGATATTCGTAATGATCCTGAGGAGTTACATAATTTGTTTTATGACCCAGAATATCAGCAAGTGAAAAAAGAAATGTTAGAAGAAATGCGGGCAGAAATGCTGAAGTATAAGGATCCATTAGAAAACTGGGCATATCGTATTATTAATGAGATCTAATTCTTCTAAATAAGAACCAAAGAAAAAGTGCGGTAAAAATTTCTGATTTTTCACCGCACTTTGTTTAACGTTTACTCAATAACAATTATTTTGCAGAGTAATAACCGCCCATTGCGCTATATACGGCGTTTTCGCTTTGAATGAGGTTGTATTTTGCATTCAAAATGGAAAGCTCGGAGTTGCGTTCGGTGCTTGCGGCGTTTAACCATTCTCTTAGTTCTGCAATGCCTGCATCATAGCGGTTTTGTAATATTGCGTGATGCGTTTGTTGTAGTTGTAGGTTTGCTGCAAGTTGGCGAAGTTTTGACGCGCTTGGTTGTAAGCAAAATAGTTGGTGTCAATATCATTTAAGGCTTTGGTGATGCTTTGTTCAAAGTTGACAAGTGCAAGATCATAAGCCGATTCTGAAATTTTACGTTCCATTTCACGGTGTTCCAGCTCAAGAATGGCAAGCTAATTCCTACTGTTCCTCCTGCGATAGGGGTGTTGAATGCGTTATCAATTTTATTGCCACTAGAGCCTAAACTTCCGCCCAAGGTAATGGTTGGGAACCAGCTTTTTTGCATTGCTTTGGCATCTTTGAAAGCGCTGTTTAAGCGATATTGATAACCTTTTACGTCTGGACGATTAGCAATGGCAGAAAGAGGCACATTAAGGTTTACCCCCACATTTTTCACTTTAAGAATATGCGGGTAGTTCACTTTTAATGGATCACTTGGTTTTAAATTCAATAAGTTACGCAAGGTGGCTTCTGCTGTTTTCTTTTGCGTTTGGTAATTGATTAAGCTGTTGCGCGCTGTTAAAACCGCTTGTTGTGCTTGATCGGAACTTGCGCGATCTGCCACGCCTTGGCGGAATTTATTTTGCATAATGCGGTTAATTTCGGAATAGTAATTAATAGTTTTATTCACGGTGTTAATCGCATCATTTAAGTAACCAAGTTGATAGTAGGTTAAGATTACGGAGTTGATTAATGAAATGCGCGCTGCTTCAAGATCTTGTTCGCTAGCAGCGTGTCGCCATTCTGCTGCAGAAGCAGAATCAGCTAAACGACGCCATAAATCTAGGGTGTAACTCACGTTTAATGCACCACCGTGGCTAATCACTGAAGAGCCACCATCGTGGATATTTTTATTAGCTGAAGAAGAAACCGAACCACTGAAATTCGGTACTAAATTTGCGCCGATTAAATTCGCGTTATAAAGTGCCGTATTTACAGCAATGGCAGCTTTGGCTAAATCTTTGTTATTTTCCAAGGCTTGCTCAACTAATTGATTAAGCTGTGGATCTTTATACAGCGTCCACCAATTTTCTTGAATGTTGTATTGTTTGGTTAATTCTTCATATTGTTGGAAATCTTGTTGTGACGCTTTGTAGGAATCATCAAGATTCGCACAGCCAGCTAACAACACAGACAAGCCAATAGCAAGTGAGAGTTTGGATTGTTTTAACATCATTTTTTCCTTATTAAATAAAATCGTAAGCAAATAAAGTGCGGTGTAATTTTGCCGATTTTTTATTGCCTGATGGTTGAAATTTTATCAAAAAACTATTCCTGAGCTAAAGCGGTAATTGGATTTAATTGCGAAGCATTTTTTGCTGGCATATAGCCAAAAATCACCCCAATTAAGCTTGAGCAGAGCAGCGCGGCGATAATCGAGAAGGTGGAAAAGATCATCGTAAAATCTTTCACCAGCCAATTAAACACTGTGCCTAGCACCATTGATAGCACCACGCCAGTGATACCACCAATTAAGCAAATCAGCACCGCTTCAATTAAAAATTGTTGCAAGATATTAAATTGTCTTGCGCCAATGGCCATTCGCACGCCAATTTCTTGGTTCGCTCGGTTACCGAAACCAGCATAATATTCATCACCCCAATGCCGCCTACCACAAGAGAAATAATGGCAATGGAAGAAATCAGCAACTTCATTGTATTTGTGGTGCTTTCAATGGTTTGCTTGATTGTATCGGTGTTAAACACGAAAAAATCTTTTTTGCCGTGGCGCACGGTGAGCAGGCGAGTGAGATCTTTTTCTGCTACTTTAGAACTAATTTCATCACGAATTTTTACCGTAATTGAGCTAATTTTTTGATTGCCCGAAATTTTGTTCATTGCTGTTGTGTAAGGTATATAAATATTCAGGCTAGAATTATTCGTTACCATATTATTGCTGGCTGCTACCCCTATGATGCGCAATGGTTTTTTATTGATCATCAAAATTTTGCCAAGGGGATTTTGATTGTTGAATACTTCGCGTAACGTGTTTTCATCAATCACGGCTACTTGTTCGCTGTGTTTTACGGCTTCTGCGCTGAAAAATATGCCTTCAGCTTTGCTTAAACCGCGGACATTAAAATATTGCTCGCCCACACCACGCACTTGGGCGGTGAAACTTTGGTTACCGTAAGTGAGTGTGCCGTTTACCGAACTATTTGGTGTAACGCTGGCAATATAGCTTTGTTTGGCAAGGATATCGGCATCTGCTACGGTAAGATTTTGATTTTTCGCTGCGCGCCGATCACCAAAGCCTGTACCGTTATAAATATCCATTGTATTTGTTCCTATTGCATTGATGTTGCTAAGAATTTTTTTTGCGAGCCGTTACCCAAGGCAACCACGCAAACTACTGAAGTAATACCAATAATAATCCCTAACATTGTCAGCAAGGAACGCAGTTTATGCGCCACAATGGCTTTAATAGACATTTTGAAAGATTCAACAAATTGATCTTTATAAAATTGTAATCGGCTTTTATTGCTTTGTGGTGCGATGTCTTGTTTTTGTGTAATTTGTTCCGATTTGCGGCGATCTTCAATAATTTTGCCGTCTTTGATCTCAATAATACGATTAGCAAAATTTGCTACGTTTTTATCGTGCGTGACCAAAATAATGGTGTGGCCCTCGGTGTGTAGCTGAGTGAGAATATCCATCACCGTTTCGCCACTTTTGCTATCTAATGCGCCAGTAGGTTCATCGGCTAGAATAATTTCGCCCCCGTTCATCAAGGCACGCGCAATACTCACACGTTGTTGTTGGCCACCAGAAAGCTGATTTGGCTTGTTTTCTAAGCGATCACCTAAGCCTAATTTTTCTAATAATTGTTTGGCTCGTTGTAGGCGAGTAGGTTGATCGATGCCTGCATAAATGGCAGGAAGTGCCACATTTTCCACCGCACTTAGGGTTGAAAGCAGGTTATAGCGTTGAAAAAATAAAGCCAAATTTTTTCTGCCGTAAATCAGAAAGCTGATCACGATTGAGCTGGCTGACTTCTAAACCATCTACTTTATAAGAGCCTGATGTCGCTGTATCCAAGCAGCCAATAATATTCATTAAGGTAGATTTGCCTGAGCCTGATTGGCCAATAATGGCAATAAAATCGCCTTTTTTGATGTTTAAATTGATGTCTTTTAACACCTGAGTGCGATTTTCGCCTTCACCGAAAAATTTGTTGATGTGGCTTAATTCAATAATATTCATAAAAAAACCACCGCAATTCGAGGGCCGCGGAAAGTATTTCCCACTTTTTCATCGCTGGTTACTTGCGAGGAAATCACTTTTTCCCCTTCTTCCAAGCCATTTAAAATTTGCGTATTCATATCATCGCTTAACCCTGTAACAACGGTGCGTTTTTCTACTTTATTATTGTCTTTCAATATATTAACAAAGGTTTCTTTTCCTTCCTTGTGTAACGTGATGGTAGGAACCAGTAGGGTATTTTGTACATCGGCAATGATAATGGTATTTTGCGTAGTCATTCCAATACGCAATTGGTTATCAGGATTATCTATTAAAACATTGGCATAGTAATAAACCGCACTGGTATTTGAGGCACTTTCTTTATATTCGTTATCCGTGAGCGTGGTGATGGCGGGATCAACAGAATGAATGGTTGAATAATAGACTTTGTCTGGTTCAGAAAGGGTGGTAAATTCGACAGCCATTCCTGCTTTCACTTTGGTAATGTCGCCTTCAGAAATTTCTGGCTTAATTAAAATCTTCGTTAAATCCGCCACTTGTACAATGGTTGGGGTAGTTTGGTTGGCGTTCACCGTTTGCCCTTCGGATACGGGAATGGACAGCACTGTTCCGTCTAAAGGCGAAAGAATTTGGGTATATTGTAAATTGGTTTTCGCTGTATCTACTTGAATTTCCGCACGCTGAATGGCAGCTTCCACTTCAGAAATCGCCGCTTTGGCAGCAGATAAATTATTTTTCGCCGCATTCAGTTCATCTAGAGAAGTGGATTTGCTCGCATATAATTTCGCAAGGCGATCATAGGCAGATTTCGCCACATTATAAGCTACTTGTTTTGCATTGAGCTGAGCTTGGTAGGCTTTTAATTCCGCTTGTGCTGAATTTAACGCATTCACTTGATTTTTAGAGTCAATTTCTGCGATTAAATCCCCTTGTTTGATATGTTGCCCCAATACAACGTGAATTTTTTTTTTCAATTTTACCCGAGGCTTGCGCGCCCACTTCCACACGGTTATAAGCACGAACGGTGCCTGCGGTGATGACGGATTTTTTGATTTCGCCACGGCGTACATTTTCTGTTAAATAGGTGGTTTCTTGTTGATTAGAATGGGTGAAATAACTATAAGCACCAAATGCCACTAACCCGACGGCAAGTAGGGAAAAAATCGTTTTTTTACGCATAAAAACTCCGAGAAAAATAACAATTGTTTTATTCGATGATTATAGTAGAAAACCTTTCTTAAGAAGACCTTAAGAAAAATAAATTTACACTGAATGAACGTTCGTTCATTTTAGGGCGTGAATTGTATCATTTATCTAAGGAAAATCAACCGCACTTTTGAATTCTGCTGTTAAACATAGTAGAATGAACAACAATTTTTTTACAAAAATCGAGAATATTTTGAGGTCAAAATGAGCCATATTATAGAGAACGAACATCAACCTACCAACTTTATTCGTCATATTATTGATGAAGATTTGGAAACAGGGAAAGTAAACCTCGTTTACACCCGTTTTCCACCTGAGCCAAATGGCTATTTACATATTGGCCACGCAAAATCGATCTGCTTAAACTTTGGTATTGCAGAAGATTACAAAGGCTTGTGTAACTTGCGTTTTGACGACACCAACCCTGTTAAAGAAGATGTGGAATATGTCGATTCCATTAAACAAGATGTGGAATGGCTTGGTTTCCATTGGGAAGGAAAGGCACGTTATGCATCTGATTATTTCGATGCGCTTTATGGCTATGCCATTGAATTAATTGAGAAAGGTTTGGCTTACGTTGATGAACTTTCACCTGAACAAATGCGTGAATATCGAGGCACATTGACCGAACCAGGAAAAAACAGCCCTTACCGCGATCGTAGCGTGGAAGAAAACTTAGCCTTATTTGAAAAAATGAAAAATGGCGAGTTTGCCGAAGGGAAAGCCAGTTTGCGCGCCAAAATTGATATGGCATCGCCGTTTATGGTAATGCGTGATCCGGTGTTATACCGCATTAAATTTGCCGAACATCACAATACAGGGGATAAATGGTGCATTTATCCAATGTACGATTTCACCCATTGTATTTCCGATGCTATTGAGGGCATTACGCATTCATTATGTACCTTGGAATTCCAAGATAACCGCCGTTTATACGATTGGGTGCTTGAGCATATTTCCATTAAACGCCCATTGCCACATCAGTATGAATTTTCACGTTTGAACTTGGAATATACGCTCACGTCTAAACGTAAGTTGTTGAAATTAGTGGAAGATGAAGTGGTTGATGGTTGGAACGATCCGCGTATGCCGACCATTTCAGGTTTACGCCGCCGTGGTTACACGCCAGCGTCAATCCGTGAATTTTGCCGCCGTATTGGAGTAACCAAGCAAGATAACGTGGTGGAATTTAGTGCGTTAGAATCTTGTATTCGTGATGATCTTAACCAAAATGCACCACGCGCAATGGCGGTGATTAATCCATTAAAAATCGTGATTGAAAACTTTGACGGACAAGAAATGCTTTCTGCGCCAAATCACCCAAATCGCGAAGAATTAGGTCATCGCCAATTGCCATTCACCAAAGAAATTTATATTGATCAAGCGGATTTCCGTGAAGAGGCGAATAAACAATATAAACGCTTAGTATTAGGCAAAGAAGTGCGTTTGCGTAATGCTTATGTGATCAAGGCGGAGCGTGTGGAAAAAGATGCTGAGGGCAACATCACCACCGTTTATTGTACTTATGATCCTGAAACCTTAGGCAAAAATCCTGCGGACGGACGCAAAGTGAAAGGCGTAATCCACTGGGTATCGGCAACGGACAACGTGCCTGCGGAGTTTCGTTTATACGATAAATTATTCACCGTGCCAAACCCTAGTGCGGCAGAAGAGCTTTATGAAGTGTTAAATCCAAATTCTTTGGTGGTAAAACACGGCTTCGCAGAAAAAAGTCTTGCCAATGCCAAAGAAGAACAAGCGTATCAGTTTGAACGCGAAGGTTATTTCTGTGCTGATAGCAAAGACAGCCACCCAGAACACCTGATTTTTAACTTAACAGTGAGTTTGAAAGAAGGGTTCTAATTTTTCATTTTCATTGAAAACATAAGTGCGGTAGGAATTTGATAAGAATTTCTACCGTTTTTTATTGAGAATTTTCCTTGGTTAGAAGTAGTTATGATGTTGTGCTTTTGATGAAATTAATACCATTCTTAATCTAAGAAAAAGAGGAGAAATAAAAAGGTTTAATAGTAGCGGAGAGTTAGATTAATTGGATAACTTTAAGGGGAGAGCCAAGCTATAAAGTTCTACAAATATAAATTAATACTGCGCTTGGACTATATCAAATTTGGTGGAGCTGGGGGGAGTTGAACCCCCGTCCGAAATTACTCTACCTTCAGCACTACACGTTTAGTCTAGTCTTTAATTTCACTTAACCACTGCGGACAGACACGCGATAGTTAAGCTAGCTTGATTCAATTTAACGTTTCGATCCTCAAGCGGAGGCGTCCACGCGATCTCGTTTGGGTTTGACTCCTCTTTATCCCCGTCTTACGAGCGGAAGCTGGGGAGAGAAGGCTATGAGCAGGTTATTAAGCTGCTAAAGCGTATTGTTCGTCGTTTGCGACTATTTTTTTGCGGTTTATTTACGAGGCCAACCGCACCTCGACGTGCACCTTGGGCTTCGCTAATCCCGTCGAATCCAGAATCAGCCCCAAAAACTCGGTAATTCTATCAAGGAATTGATTGAATTTAAAGAGAAATACAGTAAAAAGGCTAGAATATTTCTAGCCTTTTTTAATCATAACTCGATGACTAAATTATTTAGTTAAACTTTCAACTTTTTCAACTGCTGCGTCTTTTGCTTCAGTGACTTTTTCAACTGCAGCATCTTTTGCTTCTACAGCTGCATCTTTAACAGCTGCGGCTTTGTCCATTGCCGCGTCTTTCACTTCAGCCGCTTTTTGTGCTGCTGAATCAACCGCTGAGCTCGCTTTTTCAACTGCGGCATCTTTTGCTTCTATGGCAGCATCTTTAACATCAGCAACTTTATCCATTGCCGCGTCTTTTACATCTGCTGCTTTTTCTGCTACTGCATCTTTAGCGTCAGTTACTTTTTCTACTGCTGCGTCTTTCATTTCAGCTGCTTTTTGAGTAGCTGCATCAGCCATTGAGCTTGCTTTTTCAGTGATTGCATCTTTAGCTTCAGTAATTTTTGATACTGCAGTGTCTTTCACATCTTTTGCTGCTTCAACTGCTGCATCTTTAACATCTGATGCTGCTTGAGTTACAGCGTCTTTCGCTTCAGAAACGCTTGATTTTGCATTTTCAACTTGTGCTGAAACTTTGCTTTCTTTATCGAAACAGCCAGTTACAGTTAAGGTTGCGCCTAATACTAATGCGGCTAATAATGATTTTTTCATTTTTACTCCTAAATAAATAATTCAATAATGAGATACAAACCCACGTTTGCGGTGCATAGTCTGTAACAAAAATGTGGAAAAATAAACTACTATTTACATTTTTTACGTATTAATTTTGAAAAAATTTAAGTGGATAGATTTAACTCATTGAAATTAAATGAAAAGATGTTTTT
>NZ_PQVI01000080.1:0-17024 GCF_002921145.1 Avibacterium endocarditidis | reverse complement strand
TTTGTAAGTGGTGAATTTTATAGCTTAATGCGGTGATTTTGTCATCATTATGCATTTTTTCATAGAAAATTTTGATGTAAAAAAATCTGCGCTTAACCGCTATTTTTAAGGGAAAAGCGCAGATTTAAAGTGCGGTCGGTTTTTTCTGAATTTTTGTTATTGTGTTGCTTGGATTGCTGTTAATGCAATGGTGTACACAATATCATCGACTAATGCACCGCGAGAAAGGTCGTTCACTGGCTTACGCATACCTTGTAGCATAGGGCCAATAGAAACGAGATCCGCAGAGCGTTGTACCGCTTTATAAGTGGTGTTACCTGTATTCAGATCTGGGAACACGAATACGGTGGCTTTACCTGCAACTGGTGAATTTGGCGCTTTAGAACGTGCCACATCTTCCATAATTGCCGCATCATATTGTAATGGGCCGTCAATGATAAGATCTGGGCGTTTTTCTTGCGCAAGGCGCGTTGCTTCTTTCACTTTTTCAACGTCCGCACCGCTACCTGATGTACCCGTAGAGTAGGAAATCATTGCCACTTTCGGATCAATACCAAAGGCTTTCGCAGAATCTGCCGATTGAATTGCGATTTCTGCAAGCTGTTCTGCTGTTGGATCTGGGTTTACCGCGCAGTCACCATAAACAAGCACTTGATCTGGCAATAACATAAAGAAGATAGAAGAAACAATGGAGTTACCCGGTGCTGTTTTGATAATTTGCATTGGCGGACGAATGGTGTTCGCCGTGGTGTGAACCGCACCTGAAACCAAGCCATCAACTTCGTTGGCTTCTAACATCATTGTGCCAAGTACCACGGCGTCTTCTAGTTGCTCACGGGCAAGCGCTTCGGTCATACCTTTGTTTTTACGCAGTTCGACTAAACGTGCCACATAGTTTTCACGCACGCTTGCTGGATCAATAATAGTGATGCCTTTGCCTAATTGTACGCCCTGCGCTTCTGCCACACGTTGAACATCAGCAGGGTTAGCTAAAAGCACACATTCTGCAATACCACGTTCTGCACAAAGAGCGGCAGCTTTGATCGTACGCGGCTCGTCTCCTTCAGGCAACACAATGCGTTTTTTCGCTTGGCGTGCTAATTCGGTTAATTGGAAACGGAACGCTGGTGGTGATAAACGACGTTGGCGAGAAGATTCTTCCACGATTGAATTAACAAAGTTTGTATCAAATTGCTGGCTAGTATATTGTTTAATGCTTTCAATACGCTCTTTATCATCGACTGGCACTTCAAGGTTGAAGCTTTGTAATGCAAGGGCAGTTTGCCAAGTGTTGCCTTCAATACGGAAAATTGGTAACCCTGAGCTTTCAAATGTTGGTTGGCAAAGTTTCTTGATTTGATTATCGATTTTGTAGCCACCTGTAAGTAGAAGGCCACCTAATTCAACGCCATTACTTGCCGCTAGTGCGGATGCAACCAATACATCAGGGCGATCTGCCGAAGTAACAAGTAAGCTACCGTTGCGGAAGTGTTCCACCATATTTGGCAAGCTTCTTGCACAGAACGTAATGCTACGAATACGGCGTGTTTGAATATCGCCTTCATTGATAATCGCTGCGCCTAAGTGTTTAACCAAATCAATCACACGAGTTGCGATAAGTTCTGCATTCCAAGGAATACAAGCAAGCACTTTGATTGGGCTTTTTTCAAATAATTTATACACTTCAGCCACGTTGCTATGGCTATGTTGATAAGCGTCAAAAATCTCACTTAAATCAGGACGAGTGCGGCCAGATTCATCAATTGGTGCGTTGAATTTGTTAATTACCACACCGAGTAAGTTTTTGTTATTTTTACCACCAAATTGTGAAGCCGCTGCTTCTACACGCTCTTTAAGTTGAGCTGGGGTTTCTGTTGAAGGCGCAGCAACAAGAATGATTTCTGCATCTAAAGCTTGAGCAATTTCATAGTTAATGCTGTTAGCATAGCTATGTTTACGTGTTGGGATTAAGCCCTCAACAATGATAATCTCATTATTTTTGGTGAGCTGTTGGTGATTTTCAACAATTTTTTCTAATAGAACATCAGATTGATTTTGCCCGATTAAACTTTCTGCGACATAAGCATAAATGGCTCAGCGGTTTCAATAGAAGTGCTGGTGCGAACGATAGAAGTGCTGCGGTCAAGTTTATCTTCACCAGTATTGGGCTGTGAAATTGGCTTCATAAAGCCGATTTTTGCCCCTTTTTCTTCAAGGGCACGAATTAAACCAAGGCTAACACTGGTTAAACCAACGCCAGCACTTACAGGAATAAGAATAATTGTGCGAGACATAATAAACCTTTAGGTTAAGTGATTAAAAAGAAACTGCCGAAGTGCTCGGCAGTCTGTTTATTGCAAAATTAGATGCAAAGTTTTGCAGTATCTTGGGCAATCACCAATTCTTCGTTAGTTGGGATAACCATTGCCACAGGGGTGTTATCTGCGGTGATCACGCCTTCGTTACCAAAGCGTGCTGCAAGGTTTTTGTCGTTATCTAGTTTATAGCCGAAGAGTTTTAAATGCTCTAAGGTTTTTTCACGAACAAGTCCTGAGTTTTCACCAATACCACCCGTAAACACGATAGCGTCTAAACGCTCACCGATAACCGCCATATATGAACCGATATATTTCGCTAAACGGTAGCAGAATACATCTAATGCACGTTTTGCTGCGGCTTCTGCATCATAGTTATCTTCTGCATAACGACAGTCGCTGGTTACTTCTGTTAAACCTAATAAACCTGATTTTTTGGTTAATAGGGTGTTGATTTCTTCAACGCTCATACCTAGGTTATCGTGTAGGTAGAAAATGATTGCTGGGTCTAAATCACCAGAACGTGTACCCATCACTAAGCCTTCTAATGGGGTTAAGCCCATTGATGTATCAATACATTTACCGTGACGAACGGCAGCTACTGATGCACCGTTACCTAAGTGACAAGTGATCACATTTACTTGATCCGCAGGCACATTTAAACGCTCAGCCGCTTGTTGGCTTACATAGAAATGGCTTGTACCGTGCGCACCGTAGCGGCGAACACCGTGATCTTTATATAAAGAATAAGGAATAGCGTATAAGAACGCTTCTTCAGGCATTGTGGTATGGAATGCTGTATCAAACACCGCCACGTTTTTATCTTTTAAGTGCGGGAACATTTTGAACGCTTCTTCAATACCGATTAAGTGCGCAGGGTTGTGTAATGGCGCAAATTGGATCGCGTCTTTAATCCCTTGAATAACTTCATCATTGATGATTACAGAAGAAGTGAATTTCTCACCACCGTGAACAATACGGTGACCAATTGCCACAATCTTATCTTTTAATGATGGATCTAATGGGAAAATATTGTTCACAATAAATGCAAGCGCTTCGCTATGTGCCGCACCAGCACCTAATTCCGCATTGCCTTTTTCACCGTGCAATTTCCATTTGATACGCGCATCTGGCAGGTGGAAAGCTTCTGCAAGACCAGATAATTTTTCTTCACCTGTTACAGGGTCTAAAATAGAAAATTTAAGTGATGAACTACCGCAGTTCAGTACGAGAACTAATTTTTGAGACATAAGTAACCTATTTTTAATTAAGTTAAAAGGATTCCGTCTAAATAGCCTAAACGGAGCGACATTTATAAAGCCGTTAAACTTATATAGGATACACCTTTCAACAGATAAAATAAATTCTCAAGCGAGAAAAAATACGATTTTTATCAAAAAAATGATTAAAAATTAAAATATTTTTATAAAGAATTAAGCGAGAAGTCCGAAACCGAGATCGGCTATAATGGGAATATGACAACCATAAACAAAGGAAAAACAATGAATTTTTTCACCGCACTTAAACAAGGACAGATTTATTTAAACACTTGGCCGTTAATCCCTAAACTTGGAATGATTTTCCCTGAAAACCGTGTGATTAAAGCGACAAAATTTGCACAGAAGCTAATGCCGTTTCTCGCTGTGTTCGCTTTAGTTTGGCAACAGATTTATGCCAAAGGGGAGATAATGGCATTTGCCGCCGCGATTTTAACCGCACTTTTTGCCTTGTGCTTACCCTTGCAAGGATTATATTGGCTAGGCAAGCGGGCTAGCTCTCCATTGCCAGCGAAAAGTGCGGTGCAATTTTCAGCCCTTTTTTCACAATTAGAAAAAGCGGGTTGTGTGCTTGCTAAAGTCGATCAGCCAACTTATCAAGATTTAGCCCAATTATTAAACAAAGCCCAGAAGCATTTACCTGCCGATTTTTGGCAATCTCTGTGATGGTGTGTGTTGATCCCCTTGAGGGCGGGTGATATAGTACGCCACTTTTTAACCCTTAGGATAAAAAACTGCAAATAATGCTACGCAAACGTTTTCGTTTTTTGCTAGAATACGGCGGTCATAAATATCCTATATTTTGTAGAGATTATTTTCGTGAACAATTATTTAGATTTTATCATTATCGGAATTATTGCGTTTTCTATTATTATCAGCCTTTTGCGTGGTTTCGTGCGTGAGGTGATGTCCCTTGCAAGCTGGGTCGTTGCCTTTCTGGTGGCAAATCATTTTTATCCCTATGTCGCCAACTTTTTAACTCAAATTGAATCAGGATATATTCGTAACGGCGCCGCCATTGCCATCTTATTTATTGCCACCTTAATTATTGGCGCAATTGTGAATTATTTAGTTAGCCAACTGGTAGATAAAACAGGTTTATCAGGCACTGATCGCGTTTTAGGTGGCTGTTTCGGTTTATTGCGTGGCGTGCTAATTGTCGCTGCCTTATTATTTTTCGTA
The DNA here is from genome assembly GCF_002921145.1 of Avibacterium endocarditidis. Lineage (GTDB taxonomy): Bacteria > Pseudomonadota > Gammaproteobacteria > Enterobacterales > Pasteurellaceae > Avibacterium > Avibacterium endocarditidis. The sequence goes on along the minus strand of NZ_PQVI01000080.1, from coordinate 12,250 downwards.
GATACCTTTACCAACTTTAGCCAAAGTGAAGTGTGGAAAGAATCAAAATTAATCCCGCACTTTGGTTTTATTGTGGAATGGTTCTTCCAAAAAATTCAGGAAAATTCCAGTTTATTAAACTCAACATTAACTCAATAGGGGATAACACGAAATGTGTGGTATTGTCGGTATTATCGGTCAAAGTCCAGTAAACCAAGCTATTTATGATGGCTTAACCGTGTTGCAACATCGCGGGCAAGATGCCGCAGGAATTGTAACCATTGACGATGAAAATCGTTTTCGCTTACGCAAAGCCAATGGGCTGGTGAGCGATGTTTTCCAACAAGTGCATATGTTGCGTTTGCAAGGCAATGCAGGGATTGGACACGTTCGTTATCCGACAGCGGGAAGTTCAAGCGTTTCAGAGGCTCAGCCCTTTTATGTCAATTCGCCTTATGGCTTAACCTTAGTGCATAATGGCAATTTAACCAATTCGGAACAGCTGAAGAAAACCTTATTTGAACGGGCGAGAAGGCACGTTAATACCAATTCAGATTCTGAAGTGCTACTTAATATTCTCGCTTACCACCTCGACCACATTTACACCCAACACCTTTCCGCCGAAGACATTTTCCACGCCATTAAAGCTACGAATAATGACATTCGTGGGGCTTATGCTTGCATCGCAATGATTATCGGACACGGAATGGTGGCTTTTCGCGACCCGAATGGTATTCGCCCATTGGTGCTAGGCAAACGTGAGGAAAAAGGCAAAACAGAATATATGTTTGCCTCTGAAAGCGTGGCATTAGATGTGGTGGGATTTGAATTTGTGCGTGATGTTCAGCCGGGCGAAGCGGTGTATATCACCTTTGACGGCAAACTTTATGCCCAGCAATGTGCAGACAATCCAAAGCTCAACCCTTGTATTTTTGAATATGTTTATTTTGCCCGCCCAGATTCTTACATTGACGGCGTATCCGTTTATGGAGCAAGAGTACATATGGGGGAACGTCTAGGGGAAAAAATCGCCCGTGAATGGCAAGATCTAGACATTGATGTGGTGATCCCCGTGCCTGAAACTTCTAATGATATTGCCTTACGCATAGCCCATATTTTAAACAAACCTTATCGTCAAGGTTTTGTGAAAAATCGCTATGTGGGTCGCACTTTCATTATGCCGGGGCAAACGCAGCGCGTAAGTGCAGTACGCCGCAAACTGAATACCATTTCTTCTGAGTTTAAAGGCAAAAATGTGCTATTAGTGGACGATTCCATTGTACGCGGTACCACCTCAGAGCAAATTGTAGATATGGCGCGCGCTGCAGGGGCGAAAAAAATCTATTTTGCCTCAGCAGCACCAGAAATTCGTTATCCAAATGTGTACGGCATTGATATGCCAACAAAACACGAACTCATTGCTTATGGACGAGAAGTGGACGAAATTGCCAAACTCATTGGCGTGGATAAATTGATTTTCCAAGATCTTGATGCGCTTACTCAATCTGTTCAGCAAGAAAATCCTGCGATTAAAGATTTTGATTGCTCAGTGTTCACTGGAAAATATGTTACAGGGGACATTACGCCAGAATATCTTGATCATATCGCTGATTTACGCAATGATAGTGCCAAGAAAAAGCGTGAGAAAGACGCGACCAATCTTGAAATGCACAACGAGAGCTAATGAGCAAACAACGTTTAATTATTGCCATCACAGGCGCTTCAGGGGCGATTTATGCGATACGTTTATTGGACGTATTGAAAAACGTCCCTGATCTTGAAACCCACTTAATTATCAGCAACGCCGCCAAACAAACCTTGGGCGCAGAAACGGATTACAGCGTTCAACAAGTGCGCGCCTTGGCGGATCAGACCTACGATGTACGCGATATTGGCGCAGCAATTTCTTCAGGATCTTACCGCACTTTGGGAATGGTGATTCTGCCTTGTTCAATCAAAACTTTATCAGGCATTGCGCACAGTTACACTGATGATCTCATCACCCGTGCCGCTGACGTGTGTTTAAAAGAGCGCAAACCGCTTTTTCTTTGCGTACGCGAAACCCCGCTACATTTAGGCCATTTACGTTTAATGACGCAAGCGGCTGAAATTGGCGCAACCATAATGCCTCTAATGCCCGCCTTTTACCATCGCCCTGAAAGCATTGATGATATTATTAACCAAAGCATTAACCGCCTATGCGATCAATTTGGCATTGAGCTAGAGCAGGATTTATTCCAACGCTGGGGGGAGTAGAAATTCAATCAAATGTAAAGCGATTCTATCGTAATGAAATAATGAAACTAGTTCTATGATAGAATTGTAGGTATTGTGGAACTAAGTTTATAGTAATAAATATGCTAAACGATGAAGATATGGCATTGTTTCGTGATGCGGTGCGAGGGGCTACGCCTTTAAAGCAAAATGAATTTGTGCCAGGTTATAGAAAAATAAGCAAAAACAAGAGCAGCGTGAGCAACGTGAAAGGGAAGATACCTTGTTCTTTTTTTCTGACGAATATGAGCCTTTGTTGAATGAAGAGGGGGCGGTGAAATATTTGCGCGAGGGGGAGGATTCCTATCTGCTTAAGCAATTACGCCGTGGTGATTTTTCTCCAGAGCTTGTTTTTGGATTTGCACGGTTTAACCCGAGAGAAAGCGAAATTAGAGCTGGCGGCGCTAATTCAAGCTTGTGAAAAAAGAGCATATCTATTGTGCAAGCATTATGACAGGCTATGGAACTTATACGTTGAAACGCCAAATCCCTCGTTGGCTTGTGCAGCACCCCCGTGTTCGAGCCTTACATCAAGCACCAAAAGAATGGGGCGGGGAAGCAGCAATTTTAATTTTTGCTTTGATGTGTAGCGTTCTTCTAGCAAGAACGATGTTTTTATTTTTTTAAGATAGCTTTTAAGACTATCCATTTGTTTTTCTGCTTCATTTAGCCCTAATTCATACATCGCCTGAATTTTTCGCGGATCTTTTTCTCAATACGTTTGATATGCAGATCTTGCGGTGGACGAATGACGAAAATTTTTCCTTCCTGTTCTAGCTTAATAATTTTCTCGATTTGTTGATTATAGTCTTCCGCACGTTGAATAAGCTTTTCGGCAAGGCGGGGATATTTGCGATAGAACCAATTAATCAGCCATTTTGCTGAAGGTTTTTTGCGATAATCTAAAGTGCGGGTCAAAATAACGATAATTTTTTCGTAACCTAAGTGTTGACAAAAATTCAATGGAATACTGTCGGCAATCCCTCCATCTAAATATTTTTTACCATTAATTTCAACATATTGCGAAACAAAAGGCATTGCAGAAGTGGCGCGTAAGGTTTCCATCTGGGCAAAAGGATCGGTGATTTTTACATATTCTGCTTCCCCCGTTTCAATATTGGTGAGCGTGGTGTAGAAATCTGTATTGGCTTGTTTGAAAGTTTCGTTATCAAAGGGATCAAGGGTGAACGGCACTTGATAAAAAGCGAAATCCTTATTCACAATATTGCCCGTGGTAAATAGACTAGTAAAGCCGAGATAGCGTTTATCATTCAAGTATTTTAGGTTATAACGAATGACACGCCCTGCTTGTTTAGAAGGATAATTCACACCAAATAGCGCACCAGCCGATACGCTCACAATGCCGTCAATATGCACATTTTCTTTAAGAAATACATCAAGCACGCCAGCGCTGAACATTCCGCGCATTGCACCACCTTCTAACACTAATCCAACTTTCATCATCACACCCTTTGAAATTCAAAGGCTAGATGATAACCCTTGGTTAGGGTTCATCAAGCAATAAATTTACTTTATAATGCCAGCCCATTAGATGAAATTAGGGTAGAAAAATGAAAATTGCGCTTGGCATTGAATATAACGGCAAGCATTATTTTGGCTGGCAACGGCAGGAGAGTGTTGCCAGCGTGCAAGAGCGGTTGGAAAAAGCCATTTCTTTTGTGGCGAATGAAGATTGTCAAATTTTCTGTGCGGGGCGGACGGATTCTGGCGTACACGCGACAGGGCAGGTGGTGCATTTTGAAACCAATGCGGTGCGTGCAGAAACGGCGTGGAGCTTTGGGGTGAATGCCAATTTGCCCGATGATATTGCAGTATCTTGGGCAAAGCAGGTTGATGAGGATTTTCACGCACGTTTTAGCGCTACTGCGCGCCGTTACCGCTATGTAATTTATAACAATAAATTGCGCTCGGCGATTTTGCCAGAAGGGGTTACTCATTATCATCAGCCGTTAGATCACGCATTAATGCACCAAGCAGGGCAGGCGTTATTGGGGGAAAATGATTTTTCTTCTTTTCGTGCGGCACAATGTCAATCCAATACACCGTGGCGAAATGTGCATCATTTGAACGTGATTAGACAAGGAAAATACATTATTGTGGATATTCAAGCCAATGCCTTTGTTCATCATATGGTGCGAAATATTGTAGGCAGCTTAATGGAAGTGGGGGCTGGGCGCCAGCCTGTGGAATGGATAAGCTGGCTGCTTGCACAAAAAGATCGTAAGTTGGCAGCACCCACCGCCAAACCAGAAGGGCTTTATTTAGTGCAAGTGCATTATCCTGAACAATTTGCCATTCCGCAAAATGCACTTGGGCCACTTTATTTGTCCGATCAGTTATAGCGTTTAAAAGCTAGAATCTTGGTGCAAATTATGGTGTAATAAGCAGAATTTTTTATGAATAAGAAAGGGTTAAAATGAGCTGGATTGATCGAATTTTTAGTAAGAATACGGCATCAAACACACGCAAGGCCAACGTGCCAGAAGGCGTTTGGACAAAATGTACTTCTTGCGGACAAGTATTATATCGTGATGAATTAACGCGTAATTTAGAAGTTTGTCCAAAATGCGGACATCATATGCGTATTGATGCGCGTACACGGTTATTGGCTTTATTAGATAAAGAAAGTGCGGTGGAAATTGCTGCAGATCTTGAGCCAAAAGACATCTTAAAATTCAAAGACTTAAAAAAATATAAAGATCGTTTAACCGCAGCTCAAAAAGAAACGGGCGAAAAAGATGCGTTAATCGCAATGGCAGGTACATTATATGGAATGCCTGTGGTTGCTGCGGCGTCTAACTTTAGTTTTATGGGCGGTTCAATGGGCGCTGTAGTCGGGGCAAAATTTGTTAAAGCAGCGGAAAAAGCCATTGAAGACAATTGTCCTTTTGTCTGTTTTTCAGCCAGTGGTGGCGCACGTATGCAAGAAGCATTGATTTCGTTAATGCAAATGGCAAAAACCAGTGCAGTTTTGGCAAGAATGCGTGAAAGAGGCGTGCCGTTTATTTCGGTGTTGACCGATCCAACATTAGGTGGCGTTTCAGCCAGTTTCGCAATGCTTGGTGATATTAATATTGCCGAGCCAAAAGCCTTAATTGGCTTTGCTGGCCCACGCGTGATTGAGCAAACCGTGCGTGAAAAACTGCCAGAAGGTTTCCAGCGCAGTGAGTTCTTATTAGAAAAAGGGGCGATTGATATGATCGTAAAACGCGGTGATATGCGTGAAACCCTTGCGAGCTTGTTAAGCAAACTTTCTAATAAGCCTTCTCCTTTTGTGCAAGCTGAGTTAGTAGAAAATCTCCCTGAGAATGAATAATCTTAAATCTTCTTTAACAGCCACTTCGCCTTTGTCGCAGTGGCTTTCTTATTTGGAACAAAGCCATTTTAAAGCCATCGATTTAGGTCTTGAGCGCATTAAATCAGTGGCAGAACAGCTTGACTTGCTCAAGCCCGCGCCTTTTGTGATCACCGTTGGTGGGACAAATGGCAAAGGCACAACCTGTCGCTTGTTGGAGCAGATCTTGCTCAATGCCGGTTATCGCGTGGGCGTGTATTGTTCCCCTCATTTAATTCGCTATAACGAACGTGTTCGCATTCAAAATCAAGAATTGCCCGATGCGCAACATAGTGCCTCTTTTGCTTTTATTGAGCAGAACAAAACCCAATCTTTGACCTATTTTGAATACAGCACCTTATCGGCGTTGTATTTGTTTAAACAGGCTAAGCTTGATGTGGTGATTTTGGAAGTGGGGCTAGGTGGACGCTTAGATGCCACCAATATTGTGGATAGCGATATTGCGGTGATTACCAGCATTGATATTGATCACACGGATTTTCTTGGTGATACCCGTGAGCAAATTGCCTTTGAGAAAGCAGGGATTTTCCGAGCGAATAAACCGGCCATTATTGGCGAGCCTGATGTGCCGAATACAATGCTAGAACACGCGCAAAAGCTGCATTGTCAGCTCAGTCGCCGTGGAGTAGAGTGGACATTCAGCCAAACCGCTCAAAGCTGGCAATGGCAAAGCGAACACAGTCAGAATGGCGAAAATGAAAGCAAAAAAGTGCGGTTAGAAAATCTGCCTTTTCCACATATTCCCCTAGCCAATGCGGCTACGGCTTTAGCGGTGTTGCCTTATTTTCCGTTTAACATTGCAGAACAGCCTATTCGTGACGCACTGCAAAACGTCCAACTTACAGGACGTTTCCAGCCGTTAGATAGCCTGCAACGACAGCGTTTAAGTGAACTGTTACATTGTAACGAAAAAGCCTTACCACAAGTGATTATTGACGTAGGGCATAATCCACACGCCGCAAAATATTTGGCAGAAAAACTCACCGCACTTAAACAACCGACACAACGTATTCTGGCGGTTTGTGGTATTTTGAAAGATAAAGATACCCAAGGTGTGCTTTCTCCACTGCTTGATGTGATTGATGAATGGCATTGTATTAGCTTGTCTGGCTATCGTGGACAACGTGGTGAAGAATTGTTAGCCGAACTGCAAGCGCTGGCGTTATTACGAAATAAAATGCTTAAAGCAAGTTCATTTTCCTCAATGGAGCAAGCACTACAAAGTGCAGTGCAAAATTCGCGAGAAAATGATGTCCTGCTCGTTTTTGGTTCGTTTTATACCGTAGGGCAGTTGTTGGAATTATTAGCATAAAAATGCCCGACTAAGGGCATTTTTTGTGGCAATTATAATATCAATGAAGTTGTTATGCCAAAGACGCCACCATTACCGCTTTAATGGTGTGCATACGGTTTTCTGCTTGGTCAAAGGCGATGTTCATTGGTGATTCAAATACGTCTTCCGTGACTTCAATACCGTTTGCTAAGTGCGGGTATTTTTCAGCAATTTTTTGCCGATTTCGGTTTCGCAATTATGGAAAGCAGGCAGGCAGTGCATAAACTTCACTTTAGGATTGCCGCTGCGTTGCATTAGAGCAGGGGTTACTTGATAAGGCAACAGTAAATCAATGCGTTCGCCCCAGCTTTCAAGCGGTTCGCCCATTGATACCCAAACGTCTGTATGCACGAAATCAACGCCTTTCACGGCAAGATCCACATCTTCTGTAATGGTGATTTTCGCCCCTGTTTGTTGCGCAAATTCTTGACACATTGCCACTAATTCCGCTTCTGGCTGCAAGGCTTTTGGCGCGCAAATGCGAACGTCCATTCCTAATTTTGCCCCGATTAATAATAATGAATTGCCCATATTATTGCGTGCATCACCAATATACACATAGCTAATTTCTGACAACGGTTTGTCGCAATGTTCCATCATTGTAAGCACATCTGCCAGCATTTGAGTTGGGTGGAATTCATCAGTTAAGCCGTTAAAAACGGGAACACCGGCATATTCGGCGAGTTCATTGACCACCGCTTGTTTAAAGCCGCGATATTCAATGGCATCATACATTCTTCCAAGTACGCGTGCGGTGTCTTTCATGCTTTCTTTATGTCCAATTTGGGAAGAATTAGGATCAATATAAGTAACATTTGCCCCTTGATCATAGGCCGCCACTTCAAAGGCGCAACGCGTGCGGGTGGAGGTTTTTTCAAAAATTAAAGCGATGTTTTTGCCCTTTAATTTAGGTTGTTCTGTTCCTGCATATTTGGCGCGTTTCAAGTCTTTGGCAAGTTGCAGCAAAAACTTAATTTCTTCTGGCGTGTGGTGCATAAGACTAAGTAAATGGCGATTTTTTAAATTGAAAGGCATAATAGTTTCCTCTTATGTTGTGTTTGCAAATTTTGTTGGTATATTACTGATTTCTTTTCAGTGAATAAAGGTAAAAATATGTTAGATCAAGCATTATTAAGTTTAACCCACGAACAACAGCAAGAAGCAGTGGAAAAAATTCAGGCATTAATGGAGCAAGGCGTAAGCAGCGGTGAAGCCATTGCTATGGTAGCAAAAGCATTGCGTGAACAACATCAACAAAATGCAGAAAATCATTCACGTTAAGTAATAATTTCATAGCTAAATAAAAATTTTGGAGTAATTTTTATTTGCTGAACTGTGTAAGCAACGCATATATAAAGAAATTTTGTGATCTCTGTTTGATTTTAGAAGATTTGTTATTGCGAAAAAGTGAAATTTATTTGAATATTTACTCGAAAAATTAGGGAATAAGGCGAGTGCTTTATTGGTTTGAAAAGTTCTATCTGAGATAGAAAATCCATTTAGAGGTTAAATGTTTATTATGGAAGTTGGTGTTGTTAAATGGTTCAATAACGCAAAAGGGTTTGGATTTATTTCAGCGGAAGGCAATGACGCAGATATTTTTGCGCATTATTCTGTGATTGAAATGGAAGGCTATCGTTCGTTAAAAGCGGGGCAAAAAGTCAATTTTGAAGCTGTACACGGTGATAAAGGCTCTCACGCAACCAAAATTGTCCCAGTAGTAGAATAGACAAAATTATTTCATATCCTTTAAGAATAAGGCAAAGCGAAATGCTTTGCCTTTTCTCTTTTCCTTTGCTTCTTTCTAATTTAGTTCTCTTGTGCAATTTTTCTATTATGAAAAATCACATAAATATGCGGGAGAATTTGGCTGATCATATTCAATTGTTGAATAGGAATGCCCACTTCAGATTGGCTTAGCCTTTCCCCTTGTTGCTCATTGAGCTGTTGTAAGGATTGATGAATATTTTCTTGTAGCTTGTCAAATACAGGCTGAGATAAGGATTCAATATGCTCTAAGGCGTAAATCAATTTCTTCGCAATGGGGTAATATTCTGCCATAAAATCAATATTTTGCTGAATTTGCTTAATGTGTTTGCGATACGCACCAAGGGCGGAAATGTAGCTTAACAAGGAATAATTCAGTTTTAGCATTTCAAAGCCTTCTTGCAAGTGATCTTTATATTTTTCTGGATCACTATTCATATTTGACATCGTGGCGCTAAGTGCGGTGGCATATTCGTGCGCTTTTCGCCGTGCGATGCGATATTGCAAGCTATCGCATTTGCCAAATTGTAACTGGCTGATGATATACAACAAATATTTGCCGTCACTTTGAATGGCTTGATGAATGACTTTGTTGAGCTGTAGATATTTCCAATCTGGCCACAAATAAGACACGGCAACCCACGCAATAAATGAGCCAGCTAAGGTATCAATTAAGCGTGAATAAAGGGCCGAGTGAATATCAATCCCGATAATATTAAAGCTAATTAGCACCTGTAAGGTGATGAAAAAAGTGGAAAAGCTGTAATTATTACTGCGGAAAAAGAAGAACAAGGTACTAGTGGCAACCACCAAGCCCATTTGTAATTCCAGAGTAGGCTGTGCATAAGGCAATAATGAACCAATAATCACCCCTAAAATGGTGCCGACAATACGCTGTTTTAAACGTAATTTAGTGGCGGCATAGTTCGGCTGGCAAACAAAAACCGCGGTGAGCAAAATCCAATAACCACGCGAAAGCTGTAAAAATTCTACGATGGTACAGCAGACAAAAACCACAATAGAAAGTCTTACGGCGTGGCGGAAAAGCTGCGAATCAAAACTTAAATGGCTGCGAATAGTGAGCCAAATGTTTTAAAACCTTTCACATCGCTATCATCGTGAATTTTGACCCAACGGTGGTGTGTTTCAGACGCTTCAGGTGTTTGCCCTAAATGGCGTAATTGCCAATCCACCCCTTGTAAATTATTAATTAAGGTTTTGATCGCCGTGTTTTGCGTATCATCTTGATGAGTTTGCGCATAGTGTTCAAAGGATTGATTTACCCCTGTGATGGCACGTTCTAAGCGAGCATTGTAACTGTAATGGGTGTTTTGTTGCAGACTTTGCGCAAAATCGCGACAAGCCTGTGCCTGTAATTCTAAAAGGCGTTGGATACGGAAAATTAAATCCGTATTCTTAAGTTGTTGAGTTAAAACTTGATAATCAAAATAACTCGAATTGGCACGCTCGTGAATATCTTGCGCGGCAAAATAATAGTTAATCATTTGCGTGGTGCGAGTGTGGCGATATTGCCCACGGATACGATAAAACAGGGCAGTGCGGCACGCATTAAAGGCATTAATAAGCTGGCTATTTTTCATTGCAAGGGTAATTTGCTTGCTTTCTAGTTGATCAATATCATCAGGATCAAAAAACAAGGATTTTGCTTCTAAATATTCCGCCAACGCCACAAAAGATTTCGCCACCGCATCTTGCACGGGGCGGTTTGGGAAAAACAGATAAACCACAATGGCGGTAATGCTATATAGCAATGTGCCTAATAAAATTAATAGGGAATTGAGATACCACAGGGTTTCGGGCTGATAGGTTAGAGTGGTGTAAAGGGCAACCACCAACGTGCCAAAAGAAATGGTGTTGTAACGTTGTCCCACCGCGCCAATCATCGTAAAAATAAAGGTGATGACCGTCATTAACAGAGTGAAAGCAATGCCATTGCCGAGCGTGAGTTGAACGCTAAGGGTGGACACCGAAAAGGCCAGTAGGGTATAAAAAATATTTTTTAACCCAGTTAAGCGGTTATCTAAATCTGCCAAACCACCTGCGATAATGCCGAGTACCAATGGCATACTTTGCTGTGAAATATCCAATAACCACACGGAAAAAGCCGCAATATTGACAGCAATAAAAACAGGAATGGTGGCGATAACCTTTGCGTTCAGCCAGTTATTCATTCTTTGTGTAATCCTTAAAAGGCAAAAATTTTCATTATTTTAACCGCTCTTTTAAATAATTGGCATAATCTGGTACGCGAATTTCCACCTTTTGATTAAATAATTGACTTTGCACCAGAAAATCCGCACTGGCCATATTCATCGCCACAGGAATATTCCACACCGTAGCAATGCGCATTAAGGCTTTGACATCAGGATCGTGTGGCACGGCATTCATTGGATCCCAAAAGAAAATCAGCACATCAATTTTTTGCTCCGCAATTAATGCACCAAGTTGTTGATCGCCGCCCATTGGACCACTTAACAACGGGGTGATGGGTAAATCAGTTTCCGCTTGGATTAAATTGCCTGTTGTGCCAGTGCCATAAAGGATATGGGCAGAAAGTAAAGTGCGGTGCTTTTTACACCAATTTATTAAATCTTGTTTACAGTGATCGTGAGCAACCAAGGCAATATGTTTGCTTTCTGCAAGCTGGCGAGTGGTATTTTGCATTTTTCCTCCAGATAGCAAAAAGTGAGCCTAAAGCCCACTTTTTCTTAATCAATCATTAGCGATTATTTTTGTTTTTTCGCCCAGTTCAAGAAACGTGCTTGCGTTTCTTTGTCGGCTTGTTGGAACCAATATTGTAATTGTTGTTCCACCACATTTTCACCTTGTACGGTAATTTTGCCTTTTTGTGCTTTTGCCGCAGAAGGAAGTGCTGCTGGCATCGCTGTAGTAGCAAAAGATGATACTGAAGCAACCGCCCCTGATGCATTGTACTCAGAAAGATTGTCAATGAGATTTAAGCCAGGTAAGAAACCTTCTTGTTTTAAAAGATCTTGCTTAAATGGCACATTTTTTCCTGAAACAGTTTTTACACTAACAACAGGGTTTTTATTATAAGCTGCGGTTTCACGCTCATCTTCAAGGTGTGGTGCAGAAATAACCACATCTTCTGCTGTACCTTGAAAAGTAACGATGATTGGATTTGATTCAAATAATGTACGGTCAGAACCGCCTGATCTCACCACTTCACTTACACGCACCACAACTTGGTGAGTTTGCGCGTCATTGGCTTTAAAAGAATTGGTTGATTTTAAAAGAGATTTACTTGCTTTTTGTCCGTCAATGGCTAAAAAATCAACATTAGATGAACTGGTTACCATACCGGCAAAACTTGCAGTGCTGGTTAATAAAGCTGCGGTAGCTAATGCAGCAAAACGAAATTTCATATTCGCTCCTTTCATATAAGGGATAATGTTTTATTTTGATTCACTTTAATCATCTAAAGTGTACTTGGCTATGCTATTCTAATTTGGCAAAAATGAAAATAAAAATTTTATTTT
>NZ_PQVI01000008.1 GCF_002921145.1 Avibacterium endocarditidis | reverse complement strand
TGCGTCTAAATCTGGGAAACGGCTGCTTGTAGCGAATGTAGGTTAGCTAGAAAAATTATCAAAAATCCCACCGCACTTTTGTTTATTATGGCTTTCAAATTCAGGGAGTTTGACAAGGTGAAAAATCCTCTGTGTGTGGAGGATTTTTATTTGCGGTAGTTAAACGTCCAAGCCCAGTACTTTTCGTCCGTTGATGCTGGCGATGTTTACCATTGCGTCTAAATCTGGGAAGCGGCAGCCTGCGGCGAGTAGGCTGAGTTCTTGCCACATATCCCCTTCACATAGTGGCACCATATAATCGCAGATGTTATCCGTGCCAATGGCAACGGTGATGCCTTCGGGGATCATTTCATCTACAGGGGTGAGTGCATTGTGGAACGGCATTAAATCTTCTTTACGATTACTGTCAATCCACGCCATTGGGCAGGCGATCATCATCATTTGCGCTTGGCGCATTTTTTCGTACAGTTTGTAGCGATATTCACGAGAATGTGCGCCGATGGAAATGCCGTGAATAGCCACTACGCGTCCTTCCATTCCGTGTTCAATGGTTTTATCGCACAGTTGTTCTGTTTCTTTTTCTTTTGGTGTGTTGAATTGATCAACGTGAACGTGGCACATAATGCCGAGGGATTTGGCTTTATCAAGCAGAATGTCCATCGCTTCCAAGCCACGTCCGTAATCCAGCTCATCACGATAAGGCAGCCCGCCGATCATATCCACCATTTCCGAGCCAATATCGAACCATTTTTTCGCAGTGGGTTCGATTACGCCTTTTAGGGTTTGATTGGCGAATTTAAGGGTGATGTCGTGTTTATACACGTCGCGGGCTTTGTGGGCGGCGATGATGGCGCGATCTTCACAAATGGGATCAATATCCACAAAAGTGCCAAAGGCGGTTACCCCTTGCGAGATCATCAATTCAATGGCTTGGCAAAAGCGTGCGTAATAGTCATCTACGGTGGAAGTGCGTTTGACTTCGTCCACTAAATCCCATTTTTGTTGTAAATTGCTGGTGTGATAGATGCCGATTTTCTCCGGCGTCATGGTGAACGCACGGTCAGCGTGAGCGTGTGAGTTTACCCAACCGCCTTTCTTGATAATTTCATCTCTGATATAGGTTTTAAAGCTACGAACGTGATTACGCATAATTTTCTCCGTAATAATGAAAGCGAGGCGGACAATAGGCTAGATATGAAAAAATCCCAATAAAGTGGGATCTTGTTATTAAGAGAAAATAGCTTTGCGCTCAAGCGGTGAGCGTCTTGATTGGTGTGTTGTGTAATGTTATGAAAAATTCGCAGATTTTTACTTAATAACATTCTATCTTGTCCAGATTGATTTGAATAATAAAACAGGCGAAATGCCTTTGCTGGGGCGATAGTATAAGCGGTTCAATAGTAAAAATATAATTGGTTTTAACTATTGGTTGCCTGATTTTTATTCGTTTTATTTTTCGAAAAAAGCACTATCTTGGTTAAACACTTCTAAGAACAAGCCAAGCGGTGGCGTGCGTGAAGAGGCTTTTTCATAAGTACGGTCATATTTTTGATAATTTCCGCGCCGATCAAGGTGATATTGCGTGCCGTTGGCGGTGATGATCACATTCCAGCGATAATTGCCTGCTTGCACCCAAGTGCGGCGTAAGGCAGGGTTAAATAAATCCACGCCTTGCGCATAATCAGAAGCGGGATTTTGCACGCCAAATAAATGTTTCATTAAGGCAGGCAAAATGTCTGTGTGGCTGGTGAGTTTTTCCACTTGACCTTGCGCTAGCCCTTGCCACGCAATAATCAGCGGAACCTGAATTTGTTCTGGCGCAAAATAGTTGCTTTGTTGTTTTTCACTTAATGGCTTGAAGTGATAGCCCTCTTCGGCGGTGATCAAAATTAACGTGTTTTGGCGATCCACTTGACTTAATACGCTATCTAGCAAACCGTCCAATTCATTCAGTTGAAGCGCATAGCCTGTTTCATTTAAGTCTTTTGGAATGGCTAAACTTAAATAGCTGAAATAAGGTTTTTCGCTATGGCGTTTCGCATACCAATTTTGCCATCGCTGCACGCTGGCTTGATTGCTGCGCACTTTGTGATCTAATTTTTGTTGATTAAACACATTCTGGCTTAATAAGCTGGCGTGAAATCCATCGCTGGCAAATAATCCCAGCTGATAAGCGGATTTCTCTTGTTTGAGTGCGTTAATGAGTACTGATGGCGTTTTGTTGCTTAATAGGCTATCCGTGTAGTTCGCCGTTAATCCGTAGAACAAGCCAGTTAAGGCGGTATTGTTGTTATTGCCTGTGCTGTAATGATTGAGATACTGCGTGGCTTGCTCGGCAAAGGCGCTGAGTTTTGGCATTTTGTCTGCACTGACAGCATCATAACGCAGCCCAGATACCGTAATCATCAGAATATTGCTCGGCTTAACTGGAGTAAAATGCAATGGCGATTTTGGATAATCAATCTTTAAGGCTTCAGGTCGCCCTTCTTGTTCTAGAGTTTGGCTATATTGATCCTTATCTAAGAAACCGTGCTTTTCCAAGAAAGAGCGCGCCGTCATTGGGTAAGACAGCGGAAAATTGGATTTTTGCATTGTGATCGGGCGATAGATAAAGGCATCTGCCCAAGCATAAATTAAATGAGTGGCAATAAAGGTGCAAACAAAGAAAATGCCCACGCCCTTGAGCCATTTTTGCCGTTCAAGGCTGCGCAATTTTTCCCACGACCAACGAGAAAACAGCATTTGAATGAGCAGAATAATCGGCATTGGCACGAAGAACAGTTGCCAGTTGCGCGAAAGTTCACCATTATCAGGATTCACCAATAAATTCCACACAAGGGAAGAAAGGTGAAAATTAAAGCGCGCGAAAACTTCGCTATCGACTAATAATAAGGTTGCACCAATGGTGGTGAGAATCACACTCAGCCCACGGAAAGTGCGGTTGTTTTTTACGATAAAACTGAGCGGAAAAATAATCAGTAAATATAGGGCAAAAACAATAAAACTAAAATGCCCGAGTAGGCTGATGAAAAAATAGAGCTTGCCAAACAGCGTGTCTGGCCAATCGATCAAAAAGGCGTAACGTGCGCCAATGACAATCGCCCAAAGGATATTAAAAAAAGCAAACCAATGTCCCCAAGCGATTTTTCGCGAGGTGTTTTCACGATATTGTTTGCTTGTTTTAATTCCAAACATTTGATTATTGTTTCTCTTTCAAAGAATTCATTAACGCATCGGAAAAGGCCTGAGCAAGGGCGATACGTTGCTGTTGGCCCATATTATTTTTGAGAACATTGGTAACCATATTGCCTAGCACCACTAAAGATAAATCCACCGGCGTTTGATGTTTTTCAAACACTGCGATCAGTTCATTTAATAAGGTATCGACTTGTTTATCTTGAAATTTTGATTGTTTCGCCATAATGAATATTGTTGTTAAATTTGAAGGCTGAGAATAATTTTGCGTATGCTAGCATATTTTCGCCTAAAGTGCGGTTATAATATCGCACAAATTTGTTTTTATAAATATGGATTAAAAAATGAGTATTACGGTTAAGCAAATTGTGTTACACCAATTGGTCAAACACCAGCAAGAAGAGGCCATTCAACTTGATGTACAGCTGCGCAATGAGCTGTTGCCCATTAGCCCTGAAGTCGAACAAATGATGTTGCACCTACACCAAGGTTATCAAAATAAAGCCAAAGCCTATGGTGTGTTTGAAGAAGCGTCAGAGTTTGCGCAAAATCTTAACCGTTTTCTCGAAAATGAATTAGATTTCCTGCCGTTTAGCCACCAATCAGCGCAAAAACTCGCCCAAGAGTTAGGTAAATATAGCTTCGCTGATAGCGGAACGTTCGTGCTGTGCCAATATAATTTTTTAGCCACCGATTATTTATTTATCGCCTTGCTTGATAGCCGAGCCAGTATGTTGGTGGACGAAAATTTAGAAATTCATCGTACGCAATATTTGGACCTCACCCAATTTGACATTGCCGCACGCATTAACCTGACCGATTTGCAAGTGGACGCCAATTCCAACCGCTATCTTACCTTTATTAAAGGAAAAGTGGGGCGTAAAATTGCCGACTTTTTTATGGATTTTCTACAAGCCGAAGAGGGCTTAAATCCGCAAGTACAAAACCAATGTTTATTGCAAGCGGTGAGCGATTATTGCGAACAAGGCGAATTAAACAATGAGCAATCGCAAGCGGTGAAAAAGCAAGTGTTTGAATATTGCAAAGGACAAATGAGCGCGGGGGAAGAAATTGAATTGCGGGAACTTTCCGATAGCTTGCCCACTCTAAACGAGCAGTCTTTTGCAGATTTTACCCAAACGCAAGATTATGGCTTGGAAGAACATATTCCGCCGGTGCGTTCAGCGTTGAAAGGCTTAACCAAGTTTTCGGGCTCTGGCAAAGGGGTAACCATCAGTTTTGATGCGGAGCTAATTAATCAACGTGTGATTTGGGACGAAATGGGCGATACGCTCACGATTAAAGGTTTACCACCAAATTTGCGTGATCAATTACAACGTTGGCTAAAAGGCTAGAATTAATTTGGCAATAGGGCGAAGTTTCGGTATTATCCCCTTCATTATTAAAGAATAAAAGGTAACCAATATGCAGTTAAAAACTCTTATTACAGCAGCAATGTTAGCGCTAAGTGTAACGGCTTGTTCAACCGTAAGCAAAGTGGTGTATCGTATTGATGTGCCGCAGGGTAACTATCTTGAAGCAGCCACGGTGGATCAAGTAAAAGTGGGAATGAATAAGCAGCAAGTGCAATATTTATTGGGGACACCTGTTTTAATTGACCCATTTAGCAATGACACTTGGTATTATGTTTTCCTTATCCAAAAGGCTTACCAAACGCCAGAACAACACACCTTTATCGTAAACTTTGATAAGCAAGGGGTGGTTACTCATCTTGATTTAGATAAGCCATTGCCAACAGCCGGTGAAAAAGAAATCAACAATGTGGTGATTGAGGCTTCAGAAAGTCAAAACAAACGTTGGTGGCAGTTCTGGAAATAAAAAATTCGGCAAAATTACACCGCACTTAATTATAAGGACCAATCATAATGGCTAAATTATTATTAGTGGACGATGATATTGAACTTGTGGAACTTCTGGCTGAATTACTTCAGTTAGAGGGCTTTGAGGTAGATACCGCAAACAATGGTAAAGAAGCCTTAGACAAATTGGATAACAGCTATCACCTCGTGTTATTGGATATAATGATGCCTGTATTAAATGGCATTGAAACCCTAAAACAAATTAGGCAACATTTCACCACACCGGTAATGATGCTCACGGCACGGGGCGATGAAATTGATCGCGTTATCGGCTTAGAATTGGGTGCGGACGATTATTTACCGAAGCCTTTCAATGATCGTGAATTGGTGGCAAGAATTAAAGCCATTTTACGCCGTACCGAACTAGCAAATTCAGTGAATGAAAACAAATCGGAAGAAAACCAGCAAATTGAATTTTGTGGCTTAACTCTCTATCCGGGGCGCCAGCAAGTGCTTTATGAAGATAAAAATCTCGAACTCACAGGCACTGAATTCGCCTTATTACAAATCCTTATTGCCAACCCGGGGCAAATTCTTTCTCGTGAGCACTTGAGTATGGAAATCCTTGGTAAACCGCTCACGCCTTTTGATCGTGCCATTGATATGCATATGTCAAATTTAAGGAAAAAACTTCCACCACGAAATGATGATTCCCCTTGGTTCAAAACATTACGAGGCAAAGGTTATCTGCTCGTTGCGTCTAAATAAACTCAATCAAAATGAAATTAACTTTTCTTAATACGCTCTCAATGCGAATTTTTGCCTTATTCTGGCTCGCCTTTGTTCTTCTCCTCGCATTAATTTTTTTACTACCTTATTTTGACGCACGTATTTACACCGAGCTAGGCAACGAAGAGGTTTCGGGGTATTACGGTGAAATATCCACCGCCATTCGTAATAAACAACTGGCACATATTATCTCGGGTGTGCCAGTTATCCCAGTTGATAAATTTGATGGCATTCACCCCGTTCTTGCCGATCAAAACGGCAATATTCTCGGCGCAAGAAAGGAAGAAATTGCCCCTATTCAGCAATTTATGTACCACACCAGCACCACATTAAAGCCGCTGAAAAAAAACTTTTATGATATTCAAATTGCAGGGCCTTTTACCGTACATCTCAATTTAGAAAATGATATGCCTTACACGCTCTATTTTGTCAGCCGTGTTAATCCACAAAAGAAATTCTTTCCTACATTTTTGACCGCCCTTATATTCTCATATTATTTATTATGTTGATTTCCACTCCCTTACTGTGGTGGCTTTCACGCAGTATCGGACGACCATTACGGCATTTACAACAAGCCGCAAATGCCGTGGCGTTAGGAAATTTTAAAGTGGACAAATCCCTTGAAACCCAAGGGACTATTGAATTACGCCAAGTAGGACAAAGTTTCAACCGAATGACGATTGCCTTAGAAGATCTGCTTTCTAATCAGCAAACTTTGCTTTCCTCTATTTCACACGAGTTAAGAACACCGCTTACTCGCTTGCAATTGGCACTGGCATTATTACGCCGGCGTGTGAACAGCAGTTCAGAAATTGCACGCATCGAAAAAGAAGCGGTACGTCTTGATGAAATGATCAATGATCTGCTTTTGCTTTCGCGCCAGCAATTAAACAGCCACATTCTGCGAGAAATTTTCCCCATTACCGAAATTTGGCACGATATTATTAAAGATAGCCGCTTTGAGGCAGAACAGAAAAAATTATCCTTCAAAGTAAAACAGCTTATCCATAAACCAAGCCAATATTATCTCAATGGAAACAAAGGGCTAATTTGCAGTGCCATTGAAAATATTTTACGCAACGCGCTGAAATATACGCACTCTAAAATTGAAGTAACGATCTTCGTTGAAGATAATTCAATGGTCATTGCGATTGATGACAATGGGGCAGGCATTCCAACCAGTGAATATGAAAATATTTTCAAGCCTTTCTACCGTATTGACGAAGCAAGAACCCGCGAAACCGGCGGCACAGGGCTAGGGCTTGCGATTGTCGCCAATGTTATCCGTGAACATCAAGGAAAAGTTTGGGCAGCCTCAAGCCATCTTGGCGGGTTGCGTGTTGTGATCAAACTGCCGCTGTGGATTTCTGAGTAAAAATATTTTGAGCTTGTTGGATCATCTATTTTAGAAATAAAAACACCAAAATTTCCAACCGCACTCTATTTTGCACGATTTTCCATTTATTGTAATAAAGTTAGTGCGGTGCTTTTTTGTTAAGTTTTTGTAGAGCGAGAAAGGAAGTAGAGAGATAAGAAAAAAGAGCGGATTTTTCACCGCTCTTTTGTTTTGAAATGGTTAAGCACCTTTGTGTTGAAAATAAAGCACTGTGGCGGCAACACGAGAATGAACGTTTAGTTTACGCAGCAAATTGCGGATATGCACTTTTACCGTTTCTTCTGAAATGAAAAGCTGCGCTGCAATTTGTTTATTGGATAAACCTGTGGCGATAAGGCGTAATACGTCCATTTCGCGATCCGTTAAGGTGTAAATTGGATCTTGTTCTGGGCGCTGTTCTAATAGCAGATCTTTAATGGAATCACTTAAAATCACTTCGCCTTGTGCAATGCGTTTGATTTGCCCAAGTAGTAGATCTGGCTCGGTATCTTTTAATAGATAACCATCTGCGCCTGCGTCCACTAGGGTGAACACATCATTTTTCGCATCAGAAACGGTGAGAATAATAATGCGAGCGTCCACATTTTCTGCGCGCAATGCTTTAAGGGTGTCTAATCCTGATAACCCTTTCATATTCAAGTCAAGAATGATTAAATCTGGCGAAGTGCGTAACGCAAGATTAATGCCTTCCGTGCCGCTCCCTGCATCTCCAACGACTTCAAATGCTTCATCAAGTTCTAATAATTGTTTTATGCCACGACGCATCAATGGATGATCGTCAATGAGCAATATTTTCATTTTATCAAGCATAGTTTCCCCTATTATGATGACACCAAACGGCTATAAAACGGCACAATTTTGATCCCATTATCACTTGGTAATAATTGATAAAATTGTGGGTAGTTAAAATTTCGTTGCACAATTTTATACGGATTATTATCTCCCTCCAAGCCTGCCGACTGGTAAATATGATTTATCTCATAAATTTTCTGTTCTTTTTCGCCTTCACAGTTGCGATAAATCTCAATGCGGTTGGCTTCATCTAAAATATAGACGTTGAATGTGTGATCCAAGTTATTTTCAAAGAAAAATTGTAAAAAGCCTTCGCTAGCAAAGGCGTCAATTTCATAAGGATATTTTTTGCGTGCTTGTGGCTTTTCTTTATGTTCGATGAGCTCTTGCACTTCGACATTAAAATCATTATTATCAATCAATGGCGGATTGTGGATTTCTTGTAGGCTAATTCCACGCTCTTCAAAGAAAAATTGCCAGTTTTTCCCTGCCACACGCAATAAGTTATTTTGTGGTGCATCACTCACACCCACTTGAATGCTGATACATTTTTGAATTAAGGCGGTAACAATGTTGCGCAAGGTTTTTTGATAATATTTGCTGTAACAAAACACATTGACGCTTTGTGGCGAAGTTGCACCACGATAAATTTTGTTAGAAAGCACTTTTAATGCGAGCAAAATGGCATTTGGCCCTTCAAAGTGCAGGGTACGAATTTCATTCCATAAATTGCGGTAGGTAAGATCGATGCTGCCGACTAAACTTTCTTCATCAGGGCCAAAGCTAAATAAATCACTGGCGACAATGCTGGCTTTGGCTTCGGATAAGTGTGCAGTGGGATCTTTGGTAAGGTTGATCGACACCACTAAATTTTTGATTTCGCAGTTGTGGTTTAATTCTTCGTTACTTGCCACAGGCACGATGGCGGGCAAGGACAAGCGAAGATCCGCGACAAAGTGGCGTAATTTATGCAGATCAACATTGGGGCTGAAAATATGTAATTCGGTTTTTGGCGTAAGCAGGCGGTTAAAATATGCCCAAGCCACAAGTTTATTGAGGTTTTCGCTATATTCCACATAGCGCTGTTGTTGAAATCCGCGAATATCAGGCGTTTGATTAACCAAATACCAACCATCTTTGAAATTACGGTTATTTTTCACTTCAATAAAAGTGATGTTTTTTTCCGATAAATCAGAAGAAATCATCGCATTGAGCAAGGTGATTTTGCCCGGTAATTCTTCAAAAGCGGTGTAAAGTTTACGGGTTAAAATGCTAATATCTTGCGGCATTATGCTGGAATTTACCTTATATTTGCGGGCAAATTGCACCAAATGGCGATAGCTAAACATTAGGAATTTGATTAAATTATTATGACTTTCTCGCACCCGTTTGATTTTCCAGCACGCCCGTTGATTCAGCTCTTGCACTAATTCTTTCGGCCAGCCCCAAGTTCTGGCTAAATTCTGCAATTGAGAAAGTCGCCACGTATTTTTTTCTACATTGCTGTTATATTCATTGGCTTTAATGTAAAAACAACGGCGCACGAACTCTAAACGCTGCAAATCTTTTAAGCCAATCAAATAGTTAGTTACGCGATCAAGCATTGTGAGATAAGGATCAAAGTGATGTTTTTTGTCCCCATTAAGCAAGCGAGCTTTAAATTCTTGCGCGATAAGGTAAGTGTCGGGATAATCCGCCGAATAGGTTTCCAACAACAAAATTTTTAACACGGATTTATAAGGCGAATCGATCCCTTTGTAGAGTTGCCACAAACTGGCACCAAAATATTCATTAGCTGAAAATGCCCCTAAGCCGCCAAAATCCACCCAATCATCAGGATCGATCACCTTTTCTTCGATTAAACGAGCCACTTCATTTTCGTAATCTTTTTCGTTTTCTACTGCTAAATGTAGCCACAATAGGGGTTTACCCGCAAGGCGAATGGCGGAACGATAAAATTCATCAAGCAGCAACATATACTGTGCTGAACCGCAATTTTCCGCGGTTAAAGGATCGGCATAACGAAAGCAGCGGAAGCGATTTTGATCCATTGGGTAAAGATTAATTTCGATCCCTAAGGTTAAAGCCCATTGCTGCAAGGCGTCCATTTTTTTGTGCAATAAGTTGCGATCAGCTGCGCTGATATTTTCTAAATGACACACCCAAATATCCAAATCAGAAATGGACGTTTGGCTGATTGAGGCAATGCTTCCCATCACATACACACCTAAAATAGGCGCATAAGTGCGGTGCGAAAATAGCGAGTTTTTTATATCCTGTTCCGTGAAATCAAATTGTCTAATTAGGAAATTTTGTTGATAGTCTGACAATTTAAAATCAGCAATCCCTGCTGGCGCATTTTCAATATAACCTGGTAATTTTTCGTGATTGAGATGCAATAACAAGCTAATTGTTTGAAATACTTGCTTAAATTTCTGAGATGTCCCTGAAATTGCGCGTTCAAAACGCACTTTATCAAGATATTCCACTTGCTTTTTAGCACTATTAATATCGTAATTCAATTTATATCCTAGGAAAGAGGGATTGATAAATGAACAATTTCCTCGCATTTTTTGAAAAGAAATTGAAGTATTACTCTATCACTTGCCTCACAGGAAAGCAAAAAAATTAAATGGAAACTGACATTTTTCAGCAACAGTGATAGGATAAGGCAATTATTTCTAATCTTCTTTTTTGCACGATGACGACAAAAAAACTACTCAAAATCGCCACGCGCCGTAGCCCTTTGGCATTATGGCAAGCTAACTATATTAAAGATCGTTTAACTCAATTATATCCACAACTTACGGTGGAGCTTGTGCCAATGGTTACCAAAGGCGATGTGATTTTAGACACGCCTTTAGCCAAAATTGGCGGCAAAGGCTTATTCGTCAAAGAGTTAGAGAACGCCTTATTAAATGGCGAAGCGGATATTGCGGTGCATTCAATGAAAGATGTGCCAATGCAATTTCCTGCAGGATTAGGCTTGAACGTGATTTGTAAACGTGAAGATCCGCGCGATGCATTTGTGTCAAATTCTTACCGCACTTTAGATGAGCTACCTGAAGGCGCGGTGGTAGGAACATCAAGTTTACGCCGTCAATGTCAGCTGAAAGCCTTACGTCCAGATTTGAATATTCAATCCTTGCGCGGCAATGTGGGAACACGCTTGAGCAAATTAGATAACGGCGATTACGATGCCATTATTCTGGCTTCCGCAGGCTTAATTCGTTTGGGAATGGCCGATCGCATCGCTTCTTTCATTGATACGGAAACCTCTTTGCCAGCAGCAGGACAAGGTGCGGTGGGCATTGAATGTCGCACCGATGATCTAGAAACCCAACAATTATTAGCGCCATTGGCAGATGCCGAAACCACCGCCTGTGTGCTAGCAGAACGAGCAATGAATAACCACTTACAAGGTGGTTGCCAAGTACCCATCGCAGGCTATGCGGTAATTCGCGACAACCAGCTTTATCTCAAAGCCTTGGTAGGCAAAACAGACGGCAGCTTAATCATTCGTGCAGAAAATCAAAGTGCGGTGGAAAATTCGCAAGAATTAGGCGTGCAAGTGGCAGAAAGCCTGTTAAAACAAGGCGCTGATGAAATTTTGCAAGCCCTTGGCATTTAATCGTCTAGGCTTATAACAGCAAGGAAAAGAAAATGGCAGTGTTGGTTACGCGCCCTGATGAAAAGGGCAAACAACTGGTAGAAATGCTTGCAAAGGCAGGCATTGCGGCCATTCATTTTCCGCTCTTTTCCATTCAAGCGGGGCGTGAACTGAATGATTTACCCCGTCAGCTAAATCAACTCAACGCAGGTGATTATGTTTTTGTGGTATCGCAAAATGCGGTCTCTTACAGCGCAGAAAGCTTGAAGCAAGCCGGCTTTCAATGGCGAGCAGATTTACATTATTTTACGGTCGGACAGCGAACCGCGCTGCTCTTTTCCAGTCAAACAGAACAGAATATTCATTATCCTTTTCAACAAGAAACCAGTGAGGGCGTGCTTTCTTTATCGGCAATGAAAAATTTGCACGATAAAACCATTTTGATTTTACGCGGTAATGGTGGGAGAGCATTTTTTGCGGAACAAGCCAGTTTACGAGGGGCGACAATTCAAACCTTGGAATGCTACCGCCGTGAACCGTTAGTTTATGAGCCTGTTGAACAAACCAGTATGTTAAAGCGTGCGGGGATTACGACAATTCTTGCCACAAGCAAAGAAATTTTGTGTTTATTGCTAGATTTTGTGCCCAAAAATGAACATAATTGGCTGAAGTCTTGCCGTTTGATCACGGTTAGCGAACGAATTCAACGCTTTGCCTTCGCAATGGGCTGGGAAAAGGTGGACGTTTCACCACGAGCAGATAATGTAACATTGTGCGATACCTTATTACAATTTAACGAGTTTTAATAATCATAAGGAATAAATTATGGCTAAACATCACGCAAAAAAAACAGGTAAAAATCCTGCTGTGGAAAACACGGCACAATCTGTCGAACCTGTGGAAAATTCCCCCCAAACTGAAACTCCTGAACAAGAAACTGAAGTGGTGAAAAACGAGCAAGACACCCTTGAAACGACAAAGGAAGAACCGATGCAAACATCACAAGAGCAAGTTACAGCAAACAATGAACAACCTAAGCCTGAAACCGTCATCGTTAAAAAAGGCGGTACGGGTGTGGCGATTTTAGCCTTATTAGTGGCGTTAGGCCTAGGCGGCGCAGGGTATTATTTTGCAGAACAGCATTTAACCAAAGTGCAAGGCAGATTAACCGCCCTAGAACAACGCGCGGTGCCAACCAACGTACAGGGCTTAATGGATAGCGATTTAGCCGCATTAAAACAAGATCAAGCAAAAATTGCACAGCTTGCCCAAACCAGTCAATCCACCAACGACAAATTAACGGCGTTAGAAAAAATGGTGGAAATTAAGGATCAACAAATCACCTCATTACAAAATCAAGTTAAGAATCTAAGTAATGCACAGAAAACGGCGCAGCCAAATGATTGGTTGCTTTCTGAAGCAGATTTCTTATTAAACAATGCGTTACGCAAATTAGTGCTAGATAATGATGTGGATACCGCGGTTTCGCTATTAAAAGTGGCTGATGAAACCTTAAGTAAGGTGTCTGATCCGCGTGCGATGCAAGTGCGTAGTGCCATTAATGCAGATTTAAAACAGCTATTGTCGGTGAACAATATCGATCAAAATGCCATTATGCAACGCCTTTCTCAGCTGGCAAATAACGTGGACGAACTCACCGTGCTAAACATGAATTTTGATGATCCAAATTCCGCTAACGAAAAATTAAGTGGCTCTTGGGAAGATTGGAAAGAAAATGCTGAGAAAAGTGCGACCTCTTTCTTAAATCATTTTATTCGCGTTACACCAAAAAATGCTGAAAGCAAAGCCTTGCTTGCGCCAAACCAAGATATTTATTTGCGTGAAAACATTCGTTTACGCTTACAGTTAGCGATTATGGCGGTGCCACGTCAGCAAAATGATTTGTATAAACAGTCCTTGGAAACAGTGGCGTCTTGGGTGAGAAGTTATTTCGATACCAACACGGAAGTGGCAAAAACCTTCTTAGATGAAGTGGACGAACTGGCGGAACAATCTATTTATGTCGATGTGCCAACCCAACTGAGCAGCTTAAATATGCTAGATAAATTGCTTAATAAACCGTCACAAGAAGTGCAAAAAATTGAGATTTCCGTAGATAAAGATGTGGCTAAAGAAACAGCACAAGAAGCGAAAGCTGCACCCGTAGAACAAGCTGTAACAGACAAATCTGAAAACAACGCAGCGCAAAGTGATGCAAACCAAAGTGAAAAGCCGAGCGAAAATCAAGCTGATACAGAAAAACAAGCTGACGCAGAACATAAAAGTGCGGTAGAAAATTCTGACAAATCTGAGCAAACACAACAGTAGAGGAAATAGCAATGTTTAGAACCCTATTTTTAATGCTGGTGTTACTTGCCGGCTTAATCGCAGGCCCTTATTTATCGGGCAAACAAGGTTATGTGCTAATAGAAACCAGCACATACAGCATTGAAATGTCCATCACCACCCTTGTGATTTTCTTTGTAATCGCAATGGCGGTGGTATATGGTATTGAGTGGATCATTACCAAATTCTGCCGTTTAAGTAACAGCACTTACGGTTGGTTCTCCCGACGTAAACGTCTTAAAGCACAAAAACAGACCCTTGAAGGCTTAATGTTAATGGACGAAGGGCAATATTCTAAAGCCGAGAAATTGATTGGTAAAAACGCCAAACATTCTGATGAGCCAATCCTAAACTTTATTAAAGCGGCGGAAGCGGCACAACAGCGTGGTGATGAGTTTGGCGCAAATCACTATTTAATTAAAGCGACCGAATTGGCAGGCACGGATAATCTGCTTGTTGAGATTGCCCGCACGCGAATTTTGTTACAACAAAATAAATTACCTGCCGCACGCAGCGCCATTGATAGCTTGTTAGTAATGACCCACCGTAATAAAGAAGTGTTGAAACTCGCGGTTGAGATTTACTTAAAATCCCACGCCTTTGAAGCTTTGGACAAAATTCTTGATCAAGTGGAAAATTCAGGGCTATATTCCGATAAAGAATTTACCACCTTACAACATCGGGTTGAAGATGGCTTACTTGATGAGAAAATGAATGAAGAGGGTGTGGACGGCTTGCTTAAATGGTGGGACGATCAACCGCGTAAACGTCAAAATGATCTTTATGTGAAAGTGGGATTAATTCGCCGTTTAATTGACAGTGATGATCACGAAACCGCTTATAAATTGATCTTAGAAGCCTTGAAAAAAGTGGACGACAACAGCCCACTGGCACAACAACTTTGCACACAAATTACCCGTGTTCAACCAGTAGATAACAGCAAATTGCTGAAAATTATGGAAAAACGGGCGAAACAAAGTAAAGATCAAGGCTGTTGTTGCACAAACCGTGCTTTAGGTTACTTGTATGTGCGTAATGGTGAATTTGCCAAAGCAAGTGAAGCTTTCAAGAAAGTCATTGAAAATAAAGCACAGCTTGAGCCAAATGATATTACAATGGCGATCTATGTGTTTGAGCAAAACGGTGAAAATGAATTGGCTAAACAACTTCAGCAAGAAAGTTTGAAATCTGCTATGTCGGTGCAAAACTTAGCTCCTGAAGAAAGGAAAAAACGCCAGAAAATTCCACCGCACTCACAAACCACAGAAGCCAAAAATCCTTAAGGTAAACCCAATGCCCTGTCTTTCGGGGCATTTTTCTTTATGATAAAACTTCCAGATAATATCCAACAATTTTTGCAACAACAAACCGTGATGAGCATTGCCGTACATAGCGTACAAGGCTTTTGGGCAGCCAACTGCTTTTATGTGCTTGATGACAGCAATGTCAGCCTGATTTTCTTTTCTTCCCTTTCCACCCAACACGCACAAATTATGCAACAAAGTGATCTAGTTGTTGGCACGATCGCCACCCAAACGGATAAAGTGAGTGAGATTGAAGGCGTGCAATTTAAAGGACGTGCCATTTTGCTTAATGAAGATACCCGAAAATCCGCCCTTAAACGCTATTATGAGCGTTACCCCTTTGCACGTTTAATGAACACGGATTTATGGAAAATTGAGCTTGATGAAATCAAACATACCAGCAATAAATTCGTTTTTGCCCAGAAAACTTACTGGAAAAGAGCAAGTGCGGTGTAATTTTTGATTATTTTCCCCAAACTCACAAAAATTGCTTTTCTTTCTAGCAAAAAAGGGTACTATATGCCGTCTTTTGTAGGGCTTCGGCTTTACGAAATCTCTGTTTTCCAAATTGGAAAAAATATGGAAAAATAAAAAAGCTGAAACGCTTTTTTTAATAAGTAGCGAGTCAAATGCCCCATGGCATCTTATTTGGAAGAATAAGAAAGCTTAGGCTTATAACGCATATGACGTTATCCCGCAAGGCACCCGACTTATTTTTTTAACCTCTTATCGAAGGTATAGATTAAAAATGACAAACACTCCTGTAAATCCAATCAACAACGCAACCAACGAATACTACCTTACTCGTCAAAATGAAATGGAATCCAATGTGCGTAGTTATCCACGCAAATTGCCATTGGCGATCGCAAAAGCACAAGGCTGCTGGGTAACGGACGTAGAAGGTAATGAATATCTTGATTGCTTAGCTGGTGCAGGTACATTAGCCCTTGGACATAATCACCCAGCGGTGATCCAAGCTATTCAAGACGTATTAAGCAGTGGTTTACCACTTCATACATTAGATTTAACCACGCCATTAAAAGACGCATTTACCGAAGAACTGCTTTCTTTCTTCCCGAAAGATCAGTATCGCTTGCAATTCTGTGGCCCTTCTGGTGCTGATGGCACAGAAGCAGCGGTAAAACTTGCTAAAACCTACACGGGGCGTGGTAATGTTATCGCATTCTCTGGTGGTTACCACGGAATGACTCACGGTTCATTGGCGATGACAGGCAACTTAAACGCGAAAAACGCGGTACAAAACTTAATGGCAGGCGTGCAATTTATGCCTTATCCGCACGAATATCGTTGTCCATTAGGCTTAGGTGGTGAAGCAGGTGTTGATGCTTTAACCTATTATTTTGAAAACTTTATTGAAGATGTTGAAAGCGGTGTGGTAAAACCTGCAGCCGTGATCCTTGAAGCCATTCAAGGAGAAGGCGGTGTGGTTACTGCGCCAGTGAAATGGTTACAAAAAATCCGTGAAGTGACCCAAAAACACGGTATCGTGTTAATCCTTGATGAAGTACAAGCAGGCTTCTGCCGTTCAGGAAAAATGTTTGCCTTTGAATATGCAGGCATCGAGCCAGACATCGTTGTCATGTCAAAAGCGGTAGGCGGAAGTTTACCATTAGCGGTGCTAGCCATTCGCAAAGAATTTGATGCGTGGCAACCAGCAGGACACACAGGCACATTCCGCGGCAACCAAATGGCAATGGCGACAGGTTATGCGTCATTAAAAGTAATGCGTGAGCAAAACTTGGCACAAAATGCCTTAGAACGCGGTGATTTCTTACAAACTGAATTAAAGAAATTAGCCCAGCAGTATCCTTGTATCGGTAACGTGCGTGGACGTGGTTTAATGATCGGTATTGAGATTGTTGATGAGCGTAAACCACAAGATCGCATCGGTGCTTATCCAGCAGATGGTGAACTTGCCGCGGCAATTCAAAAAGCCTGCTTTAACAATAAGTTATTGTTAGAACGTGGCGGACGTGGTGGTAACGTGGTGCGTATTCTTTGCCCACTCATCATCACGCAAGCGGAAAGCGAAGAGTTAATCAAACGCTTTGCTCAATCTGTCGCAGACGCATTAAAAGCCGTGCGTGGCTAATTATTAATCTAGCTAAATGGGGTGTGTAACGCCCCTTTTAGCTATTTTTATCTCAATCATCTTTCAGGAAATTCTCAATGGTCGATTTCGCAAAACACAAACAATCCCTTCTTTGCAATGATCCACAATCTATCGCTGATTATGAAAAAAATATGGCAACAGCAATAAGTGCGGTAGGAAATTGGCTCAAAAATAACAAAATGTACACTGGCGGCAGCATTAAACAGCTACGCGAAGAAATTGCTTTTCAACCCTCTCAAGCTGGTTTTGGCTTAGAAAAATCCTTAGATCGCTTAACGGAATTATTCTTAAATAAAAGCCTAAAAGTGCATCACCCTCATTCTTTAGCACACTTACATTGCCCAACCATGGTGGCAAGCCAAGTGGCAGAAGTGTTTATTAACGCCACCAACCAATCAATGGATTCTTGGGATCAAAGCCCAGCAGGTTCATTAATGGAAGTGCAACTGATCGAATGGTTGCGTGAAAAAGTGGGTTATGCGGCAGGTGATGCGGGCGTGTTTACCTCTGGCGGTACGCAATCTAACTTAATGGGCGTGCTATTGGCGCGTGATGCTTGTGTAGCAAAACACTGGAAAAATGCGGAAGGCAAAGAATGGTCTGTGCAGCAAGATGGCTTGCCAGCAGAAGCCTTGCAACGTGTAAAAGTGCTATGTTCAGAAAATGCGCACTTTTCCGTGCAAAAAAATATGGCAATGATGGGAATGGGATTCCAATCCGTGGTGAGCGTGCCTTGTAATGAAAATGCACAAATGGACGTTAATGCCTTGGCAGAAATTTTGGCAAATCTTAAAGCGGAAGGAAAATTGGTGGCGTGCATTGTGGCAACCGCAGGCACAACTGACGCAGGGGCAATCGATCCACTCAAAGACATTCGTAAATTGGCTGATCAATATGATGCGTGGTTACA
Organism: Avibacterium endocarditidis; assembly: GCF_002921145.1. Taxonomy (GTDB): domain Bacteria; phylum Pseudomonadota; class Gammaproteobacteria; order Enterobacterales; family Pasteurellaceae; genus Avibacterium; species Avibacterium endocarditidis. The sequence goes on along the minus strand of NZ_PQVI01000008.1, from coordinate 9,209 downwards.
CGTTGATGCCGCGTGGGGTGGAGCATTGTTGCTTTCCAATGAATATCGCCATTGGTTAGACGGCTTAGAGCTGGCGGATTCCGTTACCCTTGATTTCCACAAACACTTTTTCCAAAGCATTTCTTGCGGTGCATTTTTGCTTAAAGATCCGCAAAATTACCGTTTTATCGATTACAAAGCGGACTACCTAAATTCAGAATATGACGAAGAACACGGTGTGCCAAACTTGGTGGCAAAATCGCTACAAACCACACGCCGTTTTGACGCGTTAAAATTATGGTTCACTGTAGAAGCCCTTGGCGAAGAACTTTACGGCTCAATGATTGACCACGGGGTGAAACTCACACGTGAAGTGGCGGATTACATCAAAGCCACAGAAGGCCTTGAATTATTAGTTGAACCGCAGTTCGCTTCGGTGTTATTCCGTGTCAATCCTGCGAATTACCCTGCGGAATTTATTGATAATCTCAACCAAAATATCGCAGACGAATTGTTCGCCCGTGGTGAAGCCAATATTGGGGTAACGAAAGTCAATGGCGTACAAGCCTTAAAAATGACCACCCTTAGTCCAATCGCTACCCTTGAAAACGTGCAAGCCTTGCTTGGTCAAGTGCTGGAAACCGCTGATAACATCAAAGATGCGATCGTTGCCGGCAATTATGTGCCAGCGATTGATTAATCTTTCTAGACGATAAGAAAAAAGTGCGGTAAACCGCACTTTTTGTTTCTTTTTACGTTTTATTTATTGCATTATCCTTTCCGATTACACATCAGCAACCCTAGCACAATCAATGCGCCACTGGCGAAATGATACCAATAGAGCGCTTCGCCCAACACACTAATGCCAAGCAACGCGGCGAATAACGGCGTTACATTGGTAAACACCGCACCTTTCGCGCCGCCCACAAGGCTTATGCCGTAATTCCAAAAGGCGTAAGACAAAATAGATGGCCCGATAACCAAATAACCAATCATTGCCCAATGGCTCGTAGAAATTTGGCTGATAATCGGTTCGCTGGCAGTTAAGGCTTTCCAGAGAAAAACTGGGCTAAAGCACAACATCGCAATAGCAACAAGCAAGGTGAGCATCACTGCGTTGGGTAAATCTGTTGGACGTAGGCGGATAATGCAGCAGTACAGCGCCCAGCTCAAGGCCGAGCCAATCGCCCATAAATCCCCTTTATTCACATTAAAGTTCAGTAAGGTTTGTGCATCGCCTTGGCTTAATAAACATAATACACCGAAGAAACTCACCACTGCCCCTGCGAGCATTAAAGGGCGAATTTTATCCCCGAAAACAAGACGATTTAGCAATAATACCGCAATCGGGACAACCGCAAGATAAATACTGGCATTAAGTGCGGTGGTGGTTTGTAAGCCCTGATAAAGAAATAACGGGAAAATGACAATGCCGAGTAAAGAAAGTGCGGTCAAAAATTTTCCACGTTTTTTGAATAGTGGGGTAGAAAGCGAGGGTACGTTTAGCAAACAGCAATACAAAATCACCGCAGCGGGAAACCAACGAAGATAAGTTAGCACAATGGGATCCACTTCATGGCTTAGCATTTTGCCGAAAATATAATTGCCGCCCCAAAATAAGGTGGCTAAAATCAGGCAAAGATAGCCATAATGCTGTCTATTCATCTTGTGCCGCGTTCCACAATAATCCCCACATTGCGGGCTTGTGCTACGGCTTTGGGCTTTCTTAATTTGATTTTTAACCAGCTCAGCCCATATTTTTGTTCAAGCTGCGCTGCCACTTCATAAGCCACGCGCTCAATTAAGAAAAAGGGCTTAGATTGCACATAATCAATGATAAATTCGCTGACTTCTGCGTAATTTAGGCAATATGCCACATCATCACTTTCTGCTGCTTGACGGCAATCCCACGCCATTTCCACATCAAAAATAAGCTTTTGTTTGATTTGTTGTTCCCAGTCATACACGCCAATTTGAGCGAAAATGACCAATTCTTCAATAAAAATGCGATCTATCATAAAATCCTTCAATATCCTGAAATACTATTAGGCGTATGCTACCAAGTTTATGTACAATAGACGAACAAATTTTTCACTTGACGAATCAGGTAGGTAAAAATGAGCCTTTTCGCCCTTTTTTATATGTTTTGTGCGTATTTGCTCGGTTCAATTTCGAGCGCCATTTTATTTTGTCGCCTAGCAGGCCTACCTGATCCGCGCACCACAGGCTCACATAACCCCGGTGCAACTAACGTATTACGCATCGGCGGGCGTTGGGCCGCCTTAGCAGTACTGATTTTTGACATTCTAAAAGGAATGCTTCCCGTATGGGCGGGCTATTATCTTGGCTTAACCCAATTTCAGTTAGGCATGGTTGCACTGGCCGCCTGTTTAGGGCATATCTTTCCCATCTTCTTTAAATTTAAAGGCGGAAAAGGTGTTGCCACCGCATTTGGCGCAATCGCCCCTATCGGCTGGGGCGTGGATCTGTGGATGCTCGGCACTTGGCTTGCGGTATTTTTGCTCACAGGCTATTCATCTTTAAGCGCAGTTATCGCCGCCATCACCATTCCTTTTTATGTATGGTGGTACAAACCTGAATTCACCTTTCCAGTGGCGCTCGTCTGCTGTCTGCTCGTTTACCGCCACCACGACAATATCCAACGCCTATGGCGCGGGCAAGAAGATAAGGTTTGGAATAAATTTAAGAAAAAGTTGTAAAAAACGACCGCACTTATTTTTCTTTAGGGTGTTGTGCTTTCAATAACGCAATAATTTCTTTTAAGGATTCAATTTCTTTGTCTTTTTGTTCTAATAGTTGATCTTTATAACTTAACGCTAATTTGAGTTTTTCATTTTCAATGGTAACCGCTTCATTTGTCGCATAATAATTAGAGCTAAGGTGGCTATTTTCATTAATTAAAAAGCAAATATTACGATCATCTTTGACCAATTCAGAAATGTCCATATCAAAAATTTGTGCAATTTTCTTTAATTTTTCGTAATGTAATTGCGTTTCGCCACGCTCAATTTTTGCATAACCACTTGGTGATAAATTCATTTTTTCTGCCATTTCTTCTTGCGACCAATGATTCATTTCTCGTATTAATCTGATTTTCTCGTGTATCGCCATTGTCTGCTCCATTTGTTCAATTCTAGCTCAAAATGAGTAGAAAACAGTCTTTTTGATATATGGTTTTTTACTATATGAGTTTTGTAGAATTTCATCGTTCTAAAAACAGACATTTTACATCTTTAATGAGGTTTATCTATGAAAAATTTATTAAAAGTGGCGTTATTAGCCACAACATTAGGCTTGACAGGGTGTGCTACGATTGTGAGTAAAAGCACTTATCCTGTTTCTATCCAATCTGTCCCTGAGGGCGCAAATTTTACGATTACAAATAGAGAAGGGAAAATCGTCAGCCAAGGAATTACCCCACAAGTGGTTAAATTGAAATCTGGCTCTGGTTATTTTAAACCTGAAAAATACCTCATTACTTTTGATAAAAAAGGTTTTACAAAAGAAACAATCGAAATTCAAGCGACGTTAGATGGTTGGTATTGGGGCAATTTTGTCATAGGTGGACCATTAGGACACCTTGTTATTGATCCTTTAACAGGAGCTATGTATCGTTTACCTGCAAATGTTGTGGCGACTTTAAATAAAGGTAAAGAGAGAGCATTGACAGTTATTGATATTCGTACGCTCTCGGAAGAACAGCGTAATAAACTTCAAAAAATTAATTTATAAATATGAGTAGAGGAAATGTTATGAAAAAATATTTAGTGGCAGCATTATTTTCTAGTACAGCATTATTTGCCCAAGCTGATGGCTTTTCAGGCTTCTACGTAGGTGCAGAGGTTGATTTTAATAAACAGTCTTTTTCTATTCCAGTAAAAGAACTTGGTTATAGCTATTATGATGGTAATTATACGGGTTCTAGCTCTCGCTCTGTTGGTGTGGGCGTTGTTGGTGGATATATGTTTGATTATGGTAATAATTTTGTTGGGGTCGTTGAGGGTAAAATCAGCCTTCCTAATAACAAAGTTAAAGATGAACTAGGAAATGAAATTGCTAAAGAAAACCTACGTTTAGGCGTACATTATTTGCAAGGATACCAAATTGATCGCTTCTTACCTTATGTAAAAATTGGGGCTGAATATGGTAACTTTGATATGAATGACAGCAACCCTGCATTTAATCGTGTGACATTTGAGAACAGCGGTGCAGTGGGTTTTAGCTATGGTGCTGGTGTGAAAGCAAAAATTACTGATAATTTTGTTGCAGGGTTTGATTACAGTCGCGTAACCTTAGAGGGTAAAAACAGTATTGAATTTAAGAGCAATACCATCGGTGTAAACTTTAGCTATTTATTCTAATTAAAGTTAAATGGTGAATAAAATAAAAAAATTCTTTCAGTTTTAATGTTGGTAGGTACCTTGATTTTAACCGGCTGTGCGAAAGTAGCTGTTGCTCCAGAGTCTGAAAATGTGCAAGCCAAACAGTTCAATGCACCAACAAAGGATAAATCAGGGATATATATTTATCGTGATGGCTCTATTTTAGGTGCAGGATTGAAGAAAAACCTCTATATTGATGATAAATTTATTGGTGAATCCGCACGAAATATTTATTTCTATAAAACAGTTAAGCCAGGAAAACATAAAATTTCCACTGAATCAGAATTTGGTAATAATGATTTGTATATTACAACTCAAGGCGGAAAGAACTATTTTATTCGCCAGTATATAAGAATGGTTTTTTTGTTGGTGGTGCAAACCTTGAATCGGTTGATGAAGAAAAAGCAAAAGCGGCTATTAAAAAGTTAAAACTTGCTCGTTCGCTACAGTAATTCATATCTAAAAGGCTATTCCATTCTATCTGCCTTCAAAAGTTGGATTAAACAGCCAACTTATTAAGAGGGCAGATTTTTTATGTCCAAATGTAATCGATTTTTAGATGGCAAGTCATTGCGTGTTATTTTTGTCATAACAAACTCATTGTTGGTTCATCAGCATTTTCAACTGCTCTTATACGCTGGATGGCGCACTATAATCTCTATGCCTCTAAAAGAAGTAGCTGTATGTGGTTAAGAAAAGATACTATTTCCCCAAATTCAAATTAAACGTGATGAGGGCATAAAATGTGGCAAACACTAGTTCTAGTGGCAGTACCAAGTCTATTTTATTAAGTCATGCCTCTAAATCACAGTATAAATATCAAAGCGATGATTTTTCGTTTCACGACTAAAGTGCGGGGCTTTTTCGGCGAGAAATTGGGCGTAGTCGGGGCGTTTTACTACCACACGTTTTTGTGCAATTTGTAAGGCGGGGGCAAGCAGTTGGTCAGCGTCTTCATCTGCGCCAACTAAATGCTGAAAAACGCGCATTTCCTTTTTGACTAAGGCACTTTTGGCTTTGTGGGGATACATTGGGTCGAGATACACCACATCTGCTTTCGTGCCTTGTTGAGCAAGTTCATCAATCTGTTTTACCGGCAATAACTGCATATTTTGTTGCATCATTGCACCGATTTCAGCATCTTGATAAGCCCGTTGCAAGCCGTCTTGTAGTAATAAATAGACCACAGGGTGGCGTTCTACTAAGCGCACTTGGCAGCCAATGGCAGCAAGGACAAAGGCATCACGCCCTAGCCCTGCGGTGGCGTCAATGACGCTAGGCAGATAATCTTTTTTGATGCCAACGGCTTTAGCGATGGCTTCGCCACGTCCGCCGCCGAATTTGCGCCGATGCGCCATTGCACCGCTGACAAAATCTACATAGACCGCGCCTAATTTGGGTTCGTCTAATTTGCGTAATTCTAAACGCGCAATGCCGTTTTGTTCCGTTTGTACTAAGGCCAACGGGCTGTCTGGCTGGTGAATTAAACCTTGTTGTTCACAAAGTGCGGTGAAATTTTGCGAATTTTTTGTTTCGCAAATCAGTTGCACGGCTATTTTCGGATCAACCATACACCAGATTCCATATGTTCAGTATAAGGGAACTGATCAAACAGCGCCGCACGCTCAATGCGGTGAGTTTGGCACAGGGTTTGCAAGTTGTCGCATAGAGTGTACGGATTGCAGGAAATATACAAAATGCGATCATATTGTTGCACCAATTTTACCGTGTCAGGATCAAGCCCTGCTCGTGGCGGATCAACAAAAATGGTATTGCAATCATAAGCTTGCAAATCAATGCCTTTTAAACGATTAAAGGCACGCACGCCGTTCATTGCTTGGGTGAATTCTTCTGCCGACATTCTGATAATCTGCAAATTATCAATATGGTTTGCGGCGATATTAAATTGCGCGGCAGCAACCGATGGCTTGGCGATTTCTGTTGCCAGCACCTTACGAAAGTTTTGCGCCAACGCGATAGAAAAATTGCCGTTGCCACAATAAAGCTCGAGCAAATCCCCTTGGCTGTTTTGGGTGCAATCAATCGCCCATTGCAACATTTTGCTATTTACCACCGCATTGGGCTGCGTGAAACTGTTTTCCACTTGGCGATAAATATATTCTTTGCTGTTTACAGGCAGAATTTCGTCCACATAATCCTGATCTAAACAAATTTTTTGTTTAGAGGCACGCCGATGATCTGCAGGTCAAAACCTTGTTGTTGCAGGGTTTGCGTAATGCTACCGCCGCCTGTTGCCATTGTTCATCAAGCACTTTGTGATAAAGCAGGCTGACGATAATTTTATTGCTCAGGGTGCTGAGATAATCAATTTGGAATAAACGATGCTTGAGAATGGTTTGCTGTTTGAGCAACGGCAAAAGCGCTTGCATCATCTGATTGATAAGCTGGCTGGCAATCGGAAAATGATCAATGCGATAAGGCTTACGCGTTTGGCGGTCAAACATAATATGATAAAAATCATCATCTTGATGCCAAACACGAAATTCAGCACGCATACGATAATGTTGTTTTGGCGAATCAAATGCTGCTAATTCTGGTGCATTAAAGGGCGCTAAAAGTGCGGTCAATTTTTGGCGTTTTTCTGCCAATAATTCATCATATTTTTCGATAGGTAAGGCTTGCATTGATAGTTCTCATTATTCGTTGCCAACAAAAAGAAAAGGCTTGATTGCTCAAGCCTTATGATCTTGCTAGGCAGATTAATCCGCGTTGCTCATCTCTTCTAGGTTATCCGCTACCACGCCAGATAAAGTATAAACACGTTTTGTGGTGCTGGTTAAAGTGCGGTATTTATTCCACGTTTTTTCAAAGAACGTTTCTGGCTGACGCTCGCCTTTACAAAATGCCACAAAGGCTTTTTCTTCTTCTGTTGCAGGCGCACGCTCACCACTATCTAAGGCTTTAAATGCTTGACCATATTGCTCTAAAGCTTGAGATTCTTTGATTGTATAATCACCGTGGCGAGCAAAACCGCGGGGATAGTTTTTATCGTCAAAAAAACGACGCGTTACGCTAAAACTTTCTGCCATAATATCCTCAATATTGCGAATTCAAAATCGGCACGCATTAAACCAATTTTTGCTTATTTTTGCAATTTATTTGTTACTTTTGTAGCAAGGCTTTCACGGTTTCTACATAATCTTGAATGAAACCTTCTTCACTGTGCGATAGCCCTTCAGGGTTCACACGATATTTACCATTCACATAGAAATCTGGCACACCGTGTACATTAAAACGCTCAGCCGCTTGCACTTGCTGATTGTACAAACCCGTTACCGCAAAGCTGTTAATCCCGCCATCAAATTGTTCTGCACTTACCCCGCTATCAATAAAAATTTGACGAATAGCATCTAAACTTGGCGCACTTTGATCACGATTTTTCACCGCAGTTTGCGCCGCTTCAAATAATGGTGCTTTGACTTTCTCTTCCACGCCTAAGGCCATTGCTAATGCCCAAGCGCGAGTGAGATTTTCTGATTGAAAACCTAAGAAATTCACGTGATATTGCTTAAATTTTGTTCCTTCAGGCAGGGCTGCTTTCACTTTCTCAGGAATGTGATAATCCATTTCAAAGGCATAACAATGTGGGCAATAAAAAGAGAAAAACTCAATTACTTCAGGCTGAACTGCGCGTTCAGTGTTTAACGCAATGTATTGTTTTCCTTCTGTTAAATCCGCAGCTTGTACATTCGCCACAAAAAATAATGATGCTAAGGCAACAAGAAATTTTTTCATTACAACTTTCCTTATTCAATAATGCCACGCGCTTTTAGCAACGCGGTTTTAAAATCTTCTTCATAATCTTTTTAATCCCAGGGATCGGCTCGTGCTTATCTGTGCCATACATTTTCAAATGATAGATAATCACTTCGTCCGTTAATTCTGCCACAGGTTTATCAAACCCCGCTTCATCAGCGATTTTCTGCAAAATCTGGGTTAAGCTTAAATCAGGATCTTGCGACCAATAAGGTTGCAACAATTCCAACACTTCATTTAGACGATGACATTTCATAACAGTTCCTTACCTTGGATAATGAAGGGCTAAATAATACTGTAATTGCGGGGAGAAAGGAATAAGCTGGCGGAAAAAAGCGCTTTAATAAGTGCGGTAGAAAAACATACAATTTTTCCACCGCACTTTTTTATTTGCGGATTTATCAAGTAGAATGAAGCCATTTGATAGGCTGAAAAGCAAAGCGAGGGCAGATGAAAATCAGTGCAGTGATTCTTGCTGGTGGTCGGGCAAGGCGTATGGGTGGGGTGGATAAAGGATTGCAGCTTTTCCGTGGGCAGCCGTTGGTGTGGCATTGTTATCAGCGCTTGAAAGATCAGGTGGCACAGGTGGCGGTGAATGCCAATCGCAATCAAGAACGCTATGCGCAGCTTGGCTTGCCAGTGTTTGCCGATGAATTGGCGGATTTTCAAGGGCCGCTGAGCGGTATTTTAACAGGGCTAAAACGGGCGGAGAGTGATTTTGTGCTGTTTGTACCTTGTGATTGCCCCTTTTTACCGTTGAATTTATTGGAAAAATTGCAACAGCCCATTTTGCAATCTTTGCTAGATCGCAAAAGTGCGGGGGAAAATTCGCCAGTTTTACTCACTTATGCCACCGATGGTGAGCGTGAACACCCCACATTCTGTTTGGTTTCCACCTTGCTAGCGGAAAAGCTCGCCACTTATTTACACAGCGGTGAGCGGCGAATGTTGCAGTTTATGCGAGAAAATGGTGCGATTGCGGTAGATGTTCACGATCAGAAAGAGGCGTTCCAAAATTTTAATACGCTAGCGGATTTAGAAAGCGAAGTG
>NZ_PQVI01000079.1 GCF_002921145.1 Avibacterium endocarditidis | reverse complement strand
TTTCTCTGCAAACCTTAGCCTTGCCTCATTATCCATTCACCGCATTTCAACACTGGGCTGAATTATTTTGATGAATCAGGTGGATAAATCCCGCGTCGCACAATGCTTCACCCAAGCCTTGCCGACCTACGATAGCCAAGCCCAAGCCCAGCAGTGCATTAATCAGCAACTGCTCGCTCTGTTGTTACAAGACGGGAAAACAGCATTTGAGCGAGTGTTAGAAATCGGCTGCGGCACAGGGCATTTAAGCCGATTGCTGATTGAGCATTTGCAAGTGAAACATTGGGCATTCAATGATTTGTGTGAGGTAACCAGCCAGCTCAACGCCTTGTTGCAACAGGGCAATTTTACCTTTTATCAGGGCGATGGGGAGAACTATCCTTTTCCGCACCATTATGATCTTATCGCTTCTGCCTCGGTCGTGCAGTGGTTTGCCGATCCACAAGGCTTTGTGCAAAAATGTGCAGGCTTACTAAAACCGCAAGGGCGATTATTAATCAGCACGTTTGCCGAACAAAATTTGGCAGAAATTCGCCATTTAACAGGCGTAGGACTGGACTATCCCAACCTAGCACAATGGCAAGAATGGTTACTTGCAGATTTTGAGGTTAACGCATTGTTTCAGCAGGAAATACCACTCTATTTTTCCTCTCCCCTTGCGGTGTTGCAACATCTTAAAGCAACGGGGGTAACGGGAACCGGGCAGGGGCGTTGGACAAAAGGGCAACTGCAACAATTTATCGTGGATTATCAACAGCAATATCAAAATGAGCAAGGCAAAGTGCGGTTGAGTTACCAGCCTGTTTTATATTGGCACAGAAATTAAGCTAGAGAGGAAAATGGCAGGACAAGTGTTATTTGTATCGGGCATTGATACGGACATAGGCAAAACCATTGCCACAGGTTGGTATGCGAAAAACTCGCGGAGCAAGGCTTTTCCGTGATCACGCAAAAATGATCCAAACGGGCTGTGAAAACATCTCAGAAGACATCGTGCGACACCGTAAATTGCAAGGCATTGAGCTATTGCCCGAAGATCAGCAAGGGCTAACCTGCCCTTATTTATTTTCTTACCCTTGTTCGCCGCATCTCGCCGCGCGCCTAGAAAATCGTGAAATTTGCACCGCACTTATCCGCCAAGCAACAGACGAGCTGGCCGCGCGTTATGATTATGTGCTATTGGAAGGCGCAGGCGGCTTGTGCGTGCCTTATGATGAACAGCACACCACCTTAGATTATGTGGCCGCGCAAGGCTATCCTATGATTTTAGTAACCTCAGGAAAACTGGGCAGCATTAATCACACCTTGCTTAGTTTGTTAGCCTGTAAGCAGTATCATATTGAATTAAAAGGATTAATTTATAATCGCTATCCTTTAGGTGATGAAACCATCAATGATGAAACGGCGCGTTATTTAGAAAATTATTTGCACCAACATTTTCCCCAAGCAGAATTTTTCCGCTTAGAAAAACAAGATCAAATTTAACAAAAAGGAAATTCGCACTTTTCGCATAAAAAATCATAATTTCCTTTGACTAATTGAACATCAAAAGGTAATATGCACGCCCTATGCAAAAGGTAAAACTACCCCTTACAACTGATCCAGTAAAGGATGCACAGCGTAGATTGGATTATGATGGCTATTATGCAATCAACCAACTTGGTCGTCTGGCTGAATCAGTAAATAAAGTGCTCAGCGATGCACAGGTAACATTATCATTTTTCATTGATCCACAAAAATTAGTGGTAATGAAAGGCAAAGCTCAGGTTGAAGTGGAACTCACTTGTCAGCGCTGCGGTGAACCTTTTAACCAAATCTTGGAAGCCGAGTTTGCATATAGCCCTGTTTCTAATTTGGATCAAGCCGATGCGTTACCAGAGATTTATGAACCTATTGAACTTAATGAGTTTGGGGAAATAGATTTACTGGCAACAATTGAAGATGAATTAATGTTATGTCTGCCGATTGTGCCGATGCATTCATCTGAACACTGTGAAGTGTCCGTGGCTGAACAGGTTTTTGGCAAATTGCCCGAAGAATTGGCAAAAAAACCGAACCCGTTCGCTGTATTAGCTAGTTTAAAGCAAAAGTAAATTTAGGAGTATAGCCAATGGCTGTTCAACAAAATAAAAAATCTCGTTCACGTCGTGATATGCGTCGTTCACACGATGCCTTAACTACTGCAGCAGTATCAGTAGATAAAGCAACTGGCGAAACCCATTTACGTCACCACGTTACTGCTGACGGTTACTACCGCGGTCGTAAAGTGATCAACAAGTAATTCCTTTTTTATATAAGGTATTCACTTGAGCCGTCTAACCCTTGCGTTAGATGTGATGGGCGGGGACATTGGTCCCCGTGTTACTATCCCAGCATCCATAAAAGCGTTGGAACAAGATCCGATGCTTTCTCTTTTATTATTTGGCGATAGCCAAAAAATTCTCCCTTTATTAGAAAATATCCCCGCTGCGTTGCAAGATCGCATCAAGGTTTGCCATTGCAGCAGAATCATTGAAAATACCCAAGGTTTGTCTTATGCCCTGCGTCATAGCAAAGGCACATCAATGCGTTTAGCCATTGAAGCGGTGCAAAAAGGCGAGGCGCAGGCGTGCGTGAGTGCAGGCAATACGGCGGCATTAATGGGTTTAGCCAAAATTTTATTGCAACCGCTGAAAGGAATTGAGCGCCCTGCGTTAATTTCTGTGATTCCCACAATGAATGGCGATCGTTCCGTAATGCTTGATCTTGGCGCCAATATTGAATGTAGTGCAGAAAATCTTTATCAATTTGCATTAATGGGATCAATTTTTGCTGAGAATTGTTTAGATCTGGTTTTTCCGCGCATTGCGTTGCTAAATATTGGCATCGAAGAAATTAAAGGGTATAAATCTATTCGTGATGCGGCAGAATTATTGAAGCAAAATCCCACCTTAAATTACATTGGTTTTATTGAGGGAGATTTATTGCTCAATGGCAAAGCTGATGTGATCGTCAATGACGGCTTTGTGGGCAATGTAGCATTAAAAACCTTAGAGGGCGCGGCAAAGAATGTGATTTCTTTATTCAAAGGCAGTCCAACATTGAATAAAACAAATCATATTTTAAAACCGATTTTTCGCTGGTTTGTGCGAACTTTCTTGTTGAAAGGGAGCTATCAACGCTTAAAACAAATTAATCCAGACCAATATAACGGCGCGTCATTAATTGGTTTAACCGCTGTGGTCGTCAAAAGCCACGGCAGCGCTAACATTGATGGCTTTGCTTACGCCATTGCTGATGCGGCACAGCAAGCAAGACAAAAAATCCCTGAAAAGATTTTAGCTGGCTTGCAAAGATATTAGCTTTCAATTCATTAATCATTAGAAATTGTTATGTATAGTAGAATTTTAGCCACTGGTAGCTATGCGCCAGAACAAGTGAGAACAAATGCCGATTTAGAAAAAATGGTGGATACCTCTGATGAGTGGATCACCACGCGCTCAGGCATTAAAGAACGCCGTATTGCAGGTGAGAATGAAACCGTTGCGACAATGGGCGCAGCGGCCGCGCAGAATGCCCTAGCAATGGCCAATATCGATCCACAAGAAATCGATCTCATTGTGGTTGGCACAACCACGAACTCACACTCTTACCCAAGTGCAGCTTGCCAAATTCAAGGACTTCTTGGCATTAAAGACGCCATTGCTTTTGATGTTGCCGCAGCTTGCACAGGTTTTGTGTATGCCCTTTCAGTGGCGGATCAATTTGTGCGTAACGGGCAAGTGAAAAAAGCCTTGGTGATCGGTGCGGATTTAAACTCACGTCATCTTGATGAAACCGATCGCAGCACAGTGGTGTTATTTGGTGATGGTGCAGGTGCGGTGATTTTAGAAGCCGATGAAAATACAGGGATTATTTCAACCCACTTACACGCTTCGCCTGATACCGATAATATGCTCGTATTACCACAGGCTGAACCTAAGGATACCCATTCTGGTTATATCTCAATGCAAGGCAATGCCACGTTCAAATTGGCGGTGAGCCAATTATCAAACGTGGTGGAAGAAACCCTTGCTTTCAATAAGTTAGATAAAAAAGATATTGACTGGTTAGTGCCACATCAAGCGAACTTACGCATTATCAGCGCCACCGCGAAAAAACTAGAAATGGATATGTCGCAAGTGGTGATCACCCTTGATCGCTATGGCAATACCAGTGCCGCCACCGTGCCAACTGCTCTTGATGAAGCGGTGCGTGATGGACGTATTCAACGTGGTCAATTAGTCTTATTAGAAGCCTTTGGCGGTGGTTGGACTTGGGGTGCAGCCTTAGTTCGTTTTTAAATTTATCTGCTAGAATAGCAATTCAAAATCGAAAATAGGATATAAGAATGAAAAAATTTGCAATGGTTTTCCCAGGACAAGGATCTCAAACAGTGGGAATGTTAGCGGATTTAGCTAATCAATTTCCCGTTGTAGAACAAACCTTTAAGCAAGCCTCTGAAGTACTTGGTTATGATTTATGGCAACTCGTACAACAAGGCCCCGCGGAAGAATTAAACAAAACTTGGCAAACTCAGCCCGCACTTTTAGCCGCTTCCGTGGCAATTTATCGTGTTTGGCAACAACAATATCCAGATTTAAAACCAAGCGTAATGGCAGGCCATAGCCTTGGCGAATATTCTGCCTTAGTTTGCGCAGGTGTCATTGATTTCCAAGATGCCATTAAATTAGTGGAATTACGCGGAAAATTAATGCAACAAGCCGTGCCAGAAGGCACGGGGGCAATGTATGCCATCATCGGACTAGATAATGAAGCTATTATTAACGCGTGTAAAGCAGCGGAACAGGGTGAAGTGGTGTCAGCGGTGAATTTCAATTCACCGGGGCAAGTGGTGATTGCAGGAACAAAAGCGGCGGTAGAACGTGCCGCAGCAGCCTGTAAAGAAGCGGGGGCGAAACGTGCCTTACCTTTAGCGGTGAGCGTGCCTTCTCATTGTGCCTTGATGAAACCTGCGGCGGATCAACTTGCGGTTTCTTTACAAAATATCACCCTCAAAACCCCTGAAATCGCGGTGATCAACAACGTTGATGTGAAGACTGAAGAAAAAAGTGATGAAATTCGCACCGCACTTATTCGTCAGTTATACAGCCCAGTGCGTTGGACAGAAACGGTAGAAAAAATGGCACAAAATGGCATTGAAGTGTTAGTAGAAATTGGCCCAAATAAAGTGCTTACCGGTTTAACAAGCCGTATCGTGAAAGAATTAACCGCCGTTGCCGTCAATGATGTAGCATCGCTAGAAAAAGCGCACGCGGTATCAACCGAAGCCTAAAAAAGACAATTAGGAGAACAATTATGCAAGGTAAAATTGCGTTAGTAACTGGGGCAACCCGTGGAATTGGACGTGCGATTGCGGAAGAATTAAGTGCCAAAGGCGCATTTGTGATCGGTACTGCCACCTCTGAAAAAGGGGCTGAAAGCATTTCAGCTTATCTTGGCGAGAAAGGCAAAGGCTTAGTGCTAAATGTAGCGGATCAACAATCCATTGAAGCAGTTCTCGCACAAATTAAAGCCGATTTCGGCGATATTGATATTCTTGTTAATAACGCTGGGATCACCCGTGATAACCTATTAATGCGAATGAAAGATGAAGAATGGTTTGATATTTTGCAAACTAATCTCACCTCTGTATTCCATCTTTCCAAAGCAATGCTACGTTCAATGATGAAAAAACGTTTTGGTCGTATTATCACCATTGGCTCGGTAGTTGGCTCAATGGGTAATCCAGGACAAGCGAACTATTGTGCGGCAAAAGCAGGTTTAATTGGTTTCAGCAAAGCCCTTGCCAAAGAAGTGGCTTCACGCGGAATTACCGTAAACGTGGTTGCTCCCGGCTTCATTGCCACAGATATGACAGACGCATTAACGGAAGAACAAAAAGCGGAAACCTTGGCTAACGTGCCTGCAGGCCGTTTAGGCGAACCAAAAGATATTGCCAAAGCGGTGGCATTTTTAGCCTCTGATGATGCAGGTTATATCACTGGTTCTACTCTACACGTTAATGGTGGAATGTATATGGCGTAATGCCATAACCCTAAGATTTAAAAGGAAAATTTATTCTATAGCGGAAAAGATTTTCTGTTTAATCTTTGATTTAAAACAATTTCTTGCACGAAAACATAGCCAAGCGGGGGGCTTAATGCTAAAATCGCCCCCAGCGATGTAAATTGTTTACGTTGGCTGTTGCGTTAGCAAAGTAACGTAACTTATTTTTAGCGAATGTATTTTTGTTAGTTGATTTGTGGTTTGACCTTGCAAAAATAGGTTGCAACTTAGCTAAAAATACATACACTATAAAACCATTATTTTATGGCTAACTATAATAGGAAAAGCAAATGAGCATTGAAGAACGCGTAAAAAAATTATTGTTGAACAATTAGGTGTTAAAGAAGAAGACGTTAAACCAGAAGCTTCTTTCGTTGAAGATTTAGGTGCAGACTCTTTAGACACTGTTGAATTAGTGATGGCTTTAGAAGAAGAATTCGATATCGAAATTCCTGATGAAGAAGCAGAAAAAATCACTACTGTTCAATCAGCAATTGATTATGTTCAAAACAACCAATAATCACATTAAGGCGGTGTAAAAACCGCCTTAATTTTTCCCCTCCATAAAAATTTGATTTAGATAGCCTTTTCATCAAATAATCCCACCAAGAATATTGTAGAAAATTGTAAATAAAGTATGATTGCTAACGGAAATTTTTATAACTCATTTTAGGGATAGACTATGCTTTATTTAGAATTTTTATTTCTATTATTAATGCTTTATATCGGTAGCCGATACGGTGGTATTGGTTTGGGAGTGGTATCTGGAATTGGCTTGGCAATTGAAGTTTTCGTGTTGCGTATGCCATTAGGAAAAGCCCCGATTGATGTAATGCTGATCATCTTAGCCGTGGTAACCTGTGCTTCCGTATTAGAAGCAGCAGGCGGGCTGAAATTTATGCTGCAAGTGGCGGAAAAAATTCTGCGTAATAATCCGAAACGGGTTACCTTGCTCGGGCCATTGGTGACTTATTTGATGACCTTTATGCTCGGAACAGGCCATTCGGTGTATTCTATTATGCCGATTATTGGTGATGTGGCATTGAAAAATAAAATTCGTCCAGAACGTCCAATGGCAGCGGCTTCTGTGGCATCGCAATTGGCGATTACTTCCAGCCCATTATCTGCGGCAGTGGTGTTTTATTTAGGACGTATTACTGAGTTACCGGGATTCGATCACATCAGCTTGTTGGATATTATTTGCGTAACTGTGCCAGCAACCTTAGCGGGAACTATCGCTTTGTCGCTTTATAGTATGCGCCGTGGTAAAGAACTTGAGCAAGATCCAGAATACCAACGCCGTTTGCAAGATCCAATTTGGCGTGAACGTATTTTGAATACCACTAGCACCACCTTAAACGAAGAATTGCCACCAGCGGCAAAACAGTCGGTTTATTTATTCTTATTAGCCCTTGTTGTGATTGTGTTCATCGCAATGTTCCCAGAAATTCGTACAGTTGGCGTGGGTGAAAAAATCAAACCGATTTCAATGTCTTACATCATTCAAATGATGATGCTGTGTTTTGGTGGGATTATTTTATTGGTGACTAAAACCAATCCGCAAATCGTGCCAAATGGCGTGGTGTTTAAATCGGGTATGGTGGCTGCCATCGCGATTTTCGGGATTGCGTGGATGAGTGATACTTACTTCAAATTCGCAATGCCACAATTTAAAGCAGGCATTACTGAAATGGTAAGTACTTACCCTTGGACATTCGCCTTTGCATTGTTTGCCGTGTCCGTGGTGATCAACAGCCAAGCCGCCACCGCAGTAATGATGTTGCCAGTGGGCATTGGGCTAGGCTTACCTGCACCGTTATTAGTGGGCTTAATGCCAGCCACTTACGGTTATTTCTTCATTCCAAATTATCCGTCAGACATTGCAACGGTGAACTTTGACGTAACAGGGACAACCAAAATTGGTAAATACTACTTCAACCACAGCTTTATGGTGCCGGGTCTAATTGGTGTCGTGGTAGCCTGTATGGTTGGATATACCATTGCACAGATTGTGATTAGATAACTCATTTCATAATAGAAAAGTGCGGTGAT
>NZ_PQVI01000078.1 GCF_002921145.1 Avibacterium endocarditidis | reverse complement strand
AAAACACCGCACTTTTGCAGCGTATAAATCAAATTGTGATGCTGCTGCTCTATGTGATTTTATTCATTATGGGCGTGTCGTTAGGGCATTTGGACGATCTTGCCAACACCTTACCATTAATTGGTATTTCTGCTTTCACTTTTGCTTTAATCATTCAAGGCTGCAATATTCTCGGCTTAATACTGTATGACAAACTACGCCCACAGCCACTTAAACATTTAGGCAAAGATTTACCTTCACGCGGGCGATTATTATTAGACAGCACCAAGCTTTGCTCAATGGTGTTGATCGGTTTTGTGGTGGGAATTTTGACCAAAGAATGGCTTGCTTTTCCTTTTAGTACAAGCACTTATGCCTTAGTGCTGCTGATCTTTTTTGTCGGCATTCAGCTGCGTAATAACGGCATTGCATTGCGTGAAGTCATCTTCAATAAGCGCGGGCTTTATACAGGGCTGGTTTTTATTCTCACTTCATTGTTAGGTGGGATTATTTCCGCTTATGTACTGGATTTACCTGTTACACAAGGCCTAGCCATTGCTTCGGGCTTTGGTTGGTATTCCCTTTCCAGCGTGGTGATTAATGATGCTTGGGGGCCTGTTTTTGGCAGCATCGCCTTTTTTAACGATCTTTCACGGGAAATTGTCAGCTTATTCATTATTCCCTTTTTTATGTTTAATTATCGCTCTACCGCCGTTGGAATGGCAGGCGCAACCGCATTAGATTGCACCTTGCCGATTATTCAACGTTCTGGTGGCATTGAAGTTGTACCGCTGGCAATTAGTTTTGGCTTTGTAACCAATATCGTACCGCCTATTTTACTGGTATTTTTCTCCAGCATTCCCCTTGCTTAAATGTTCACTTTCAGCCTGTATGTTGTGATACAGGCTGAAAAAATTCATCAAATTTCCACCGCACTTTATTTTTACCATTTGGCAATAAGAACGATTCTCTCAAATAGAATAATTATTATTAAAATTCCCTTTAAAAATTAATAACTTACAAATATTTTTAGTTGCAAAAAAGAAAAAACTGGTTAAACTATGCCCACTATATTTTATTGACCATTAAGGAAAGGAGTGGCTATGTTACAAGACGCGATTATTAAAAAACTAAACGAACAAATTAATTTGGAATTTTATTCTTCCAATGTGTATTTACAAATGAGTGCTTGGTGCTCAGCAAACGGCTATGAAGGTGCCGCAGCCTTTTTGCTCCGCCACGCAGATGAAGAAATGATGCATATGCAAAAATTATTCACCTATGTGAATGAAACCACAGGTATGCCATTATTAGGCAAAATTGAAGCACCAAAAAATGATTACAAATCCTTAAAAGAAGTGTTTGGAAATCACCCTTAAACACGAAAAATTTGTTACCGCAAAAATCAATGAATTGGTAGAAGTTACCTTTGAACACAAAGACTACTCTACCTTCAATTTTCTTACAATGGTATGTGGCAGAACAACACGAAGAAGAAAATTGTTCAGCAGCATTATTGATAAATTCAATTTAGTCGGCGAGGACGGACGTTCCCTTTACTACATTGACCGCGAATTTAGCCATATTAGAATAATTAGAATAAAGGAGAGAAAAATGTTATCAAACAACGTTATTAAATTATTAAACGATCAAATGAATTTGGAATTTTATTCCTCAAACTTATATTTACAAATGAGCGCTTGGTGCGAACAACAAGGCTTTGAAGGGGCGGCACAATTTTTATCTGCCCACGCCGCAGAAGAAATGCAACATATGCGTAAATTGTTTACCTATTTAACTGAAACAGGCGCCTTACCAATCATTAGCGAAATTGAAGCGCCACCGCACGAATTTAGCTCATTAAAACAAGTGATTGAAACCACTTACCAACACGAAAAGCTGATCACGAGCAAAATCAATGAATTAGTCGGCAGAACCTTTGAAGAAAAAGACTTCTCAGCCTTCAATTTCTTACAATGGTATGTTGCAGAGCAGCACGAAGAAGAAAAATTATTCAGCGGTATTTTAGATAAACTGAATCTTCTTGGCGATGACGGCAAAGGATTATTCTTAGTGGATAAAGACCTTGCAAAACTTGCTGTGAATCACGGTTAGTTGTCATTGGTTATTACTAGAAAGCCAGCTACTCGCTGGCTTTTTCTTTGTCTGAAATTTGCTGATTTTCCACCGCACTTTGGATTTTTTCATAATGGCAAGTGCGGTAGAAAAATGCGGAAAGTAGTACGCAGAGCATTAAAATAATTTGGATTAAACGTTTTTGGTGAGTTTTTCCTGTTGCCATTATTATTTCCTTAACAATTATTTAACTATTTAAAACTTCTTAATTTTACCATTTAGTGGTATCATTTCTTGCGTTAGATCAATTTTATATGATTTTTTCTGCTTTACCGAGTTATTTGAGGATTAAATGAAGATTTTAGCTAATGACAGTAAAATTGGGCGTCGTGTTCAATCCGGCGGCTGTGCCATTCACTGCCAAGATTGTAGTATCAGCCAACTCTGTATTCCTTTCACATTAAATGAACACGAACTAGATCAGCTTGATAACATTATTGAACGCAAAAACCTATTCAAAAATCTCAAGTCTTATTCCAAGCTGGCGATCCTCTTACTTCTCTGTACGCTATCCGTTCTGGCACGATCAAATCTTACACTATTAGCGAAACTGGCGAAGAACAAATTACGTCCTTCCATTTGCCCGGTGATCTCGTTGGCTTTGACGCAATTACCAATATGCAGCACCCAAGTTTTGCACAAGCCCTAGAAACCGCAATGGTGTGTGAAATCCCTTTTGATATTTTAGATGATTTATCAGGCAAAATGCCAAAACTGCGCCAACAAATTATGCGCTTAATGAGTAGTGAAATTAAAAGCGATCAAGAAATGATCCTCTTACTATCTAAAATGAATGCGGAAGAACGCTTAGCCGCATTTATTCATAATCTTTCTCGCCGTTACTCCGCTCGCGGTTTCTCAGCGCGGGAGTTTCGTTTAACAATGACTCGCGGCGATATTGGCAATTATTTAGGCTTAACCGTTGAAACCATTAGCCGTTTGCTAGGACGTTTCCAAAAATCAGGTATGTTATCCGTGCAGGGTAAATACATCACCATAAATAATATGGCAGAATTATCACAACTTGCGGGGGTAACCAAAACGCGCATTCAAATGGTGAGCTAATTTACTTTTCCGCTCTTTCTAGTGCAACAATATGTTGCACTAGATCACGTTTTTTCCCACTCTAACTTGTTATTCTTGCCAATCTCTTCTATGCTATAAGACACTTAACCATCATTTGGAGGTTGTTATGAAATTTAAAAATATCTTGGTTGTGTTAAATCCTGAAAATGAAAAGCAATATGCCCTTGCTCGTGCGGTGCGTTTAGTAAAAGAACAAAAAAGTGAAAGCAAGGTAAAAATCACTACCTTTATGACGGTTTATGATTTATCTTATGAAATGTCTGCGCTACTTTCTTCGGAAGAACGTGAAAATATGCACCAAGGTGTTATTGAGCAACGCCAAAAAGCAATCAAACCTTATTTGGACAAATACGCTGATCCAAATATTGAATTTCATTCAACGGTGGTTTGGAATAGTAATGAAGCTGAAGCCATCGCCGAAGAGGTTGAAAAAAATAGCTACGATCTTGTGGTGAAATATACACAGGAAGAAGAAAGCATTACTTCGCTAATTTTCACCCCGATGGATTGGCAGCTATTACGCAAATGCCCTGCGCCAATAATGATCGTGAAAGATGGAGATTGGAAACATCAACGCCGTATTTTGGTTGCCGTTAATGTGTCAGATGATGAAGATCATCATAGCCTACTCAATAATGAATTAGTTACACTCGGCATTGATTTAGCAGATAGTTTGGAACGTGGAAATGTACACCTTGTTACAGCCTATCCGCCAACACCGATCAATATGGCAATAGATTTACCGGAATTTAGCACCGCAGATTATAGCAATAGTATCCGCGGACAATATTTGATCAATATGAAAGCTTTACGCCAAAAATTTAATATTGATGAAGATCACACTCACGTTAGAGAGGGTTTCCCTGAAGATGTTATCCCTGAAGTAGCAAAAGAATTAGGGGCAGAAATGGTAGTACTAGGCACAATAGGCAGAACAGGACTTTCCGCCGCTTTCCTAGGAAACACCGCTGAACACGTTATCAGTAAATTAAATTGCAATTTATTAGCGATTAAGCCGAATGACAAATAAGGCAAAAATATAATACAAAAAAGCTGATTTCACATTTGAAATCAGCTTTTTCATTTCAACATCTAAAACAACAGATTATTTTGCATAAAGCGGAGCTGGACCAATAGGACCACCTTTCGTTGTTGCCTCTTGTTGCTTTAATAATTTACCTGATGAAGAAATTTCTACACGACGGTTATCACGTAAACAGTCTTTTAATGCTTGGCCCCCAGCAACATCATCACAAGCTTTAACTTGATATGCCTTTCCATAACCAATTGCTTCAATATGTGCTGTTACTCCCTGTTGAATTAATCTAGCCTTAACTCTATCAGCTCGACGTTGTGAAAGTTTCAAGTTATACGCTACAGAACCCAAACGGTCAGTATGACCAGACACCTTAACATCTTTAGCTTGTGCTTCTTTCAACTGTTTAGCTACGTTATCAACAACCTCAATTCCTTTTGGTGAAAGAGTATCTTTATTAAAGTCAAATAAGAAATCACCTTTTAAGCTGAAAGATAAGCTACCATTACAGCCATTCGGATACCAAAAGAAACTTTGGGCATTCATATCTTTGTCAAATAAAATTTTGTACTGACAGATTTTGTGCTCACCATTTTCACGGTAGTTAAACACATAATCCCATTCACGCACACCGAATAAGCCTTCTGCGAAATGTGGACGATCGATCAAGTTATAAATTTGATCTTTATTCATACCACGCTCAATCATTCGTACGTTATCCCAATTTGGCCAAGAGCCATATTGACTACCATCGTGGTTAAATTTAGAATCCTCAATTTTCGGCCAAACTAGATCTTCTGATGTACCTTCATCAGTAACCTTACTTAAGTTTCCGCATGCTGCTAATGTCGTTGCAGCAACAGCTGAGAATAAAAGATGTGATAATTTCATATTTTTACCTTAACACTATAAATAAATCATTACTTGGAAATGAACGGAATGCCCAAATGGCATTTTTGCTCGGCGCTATTATATAGTAAAGCTAATTATCAATAAAGTAAATTAACAAAACCCTTTACTATGCGAAATCCAACAAGTTTTTTGTCAAATAATGTAAAGATAACGTTTTTTATATTTTACCCTTAGTACAAAGTCCGCTCATTACGCTTCAACCAGCTCAACAACAGATTATCGGCGCTTTCTTCAGCTTGTTTTCCTAATTTCTGCACAAGGGATTTTTTCATTGTGTATTTCACTGAAAGCACGAGTTTGTCTTTAATGGCTTGTAAGATATCAAATCATCGCTGGTAGCAATTTCATCGACTAAGTTTAATCCTAGTGCCTGCTGACCAAACCAATGTTCCCCCGTGGCGATTTGCTCCACATCAATTTGTGGGCGGTGTTGAGCGACAAATTGTTTAAATAATTGATGGGTTTCATTTAACTCTTGTTGGAATTTTTCTTTGCCTTTTTCAGTGTTTTCGCCGAGTAAGGTTACGGTGCGTTTATATTCGCCTGCTGTCATCACGTCCACATCAACATCGTGTTTTTTCAGTAAACGATGAATATTCGGTACTTGCGCCACCACACCAACTGAACCAATAATAGCAAAAGGCGCGGCAATAATTTTATCCGCCACGCACGCCATCATATAGCCACCACTGGCTGCCACTTTATCCACGGCTACGGTTAATTTTATTTGATGCTGTTTCAAGCGCGCTAACTGAGAAGCCGCAAGCCCATAGCCGTGTACCACGCCACCAGGGCTTTCCAAACGCAACAACACTTCATCTTCTGGTTTAGCGACGGCGATAATGGCACTCACTTCTTCACGAAGTGCGGTGGTTTCTGACGCAGAAATATCGCCTTTAAAACTCAACACAAATAAATGGGGCTTGCGTTCGTTTTCTGGATTATCGCCTTTTTTACGCTTTTCTTTTTCTGCTTTGGCTTTTTGTTTTTCTTCTTTTTTACGCGCTTTCTCCGCTTGTTTTAACGCATCTTCAGAAAGATGAAACTCCGCCAAACGCTTGGTGTTTTCTTCATATTCTTGCGATAAATCGGTAATCACTAACTCCCCTGCTTGGTGAGATTTTTTCTGTTTAAACGCCATAATCATCGCGACAATCCCTGCGATAACCAATAACACCGTAAGAATTTCTAGAATAAATAAGCCATAGCCCATTGCTAATTCTGACCACATAAGCTGTCCTTTTTGTTAAATAAAAATCAAAATGCGATCATAAAGCATTTCTGGCAAAGTGCAATTTTCCGCTTATTATTTACCATTAAGAAAAAATCTTTTTCCTTTTTTACGATTGTTCTAGAAAAAATTCGCTCTATAATGACCGCACTTTATGATAAGCACAGTTTAAGGATTTATTATGTCAAAAGTTCTTGTTTTAAAATCGAGTATTCTCGGCGATTATTCACAAACCAATCAACTTGCAGACTATCTTGTATCAAAATTACCCGCAGGAACAGATGTGGTTGTGCGTGATTTAGGCGCTAATCCATTGCCACACTTTGATGGCGTTGCTGCCAATGCCTTGCGTGGTGAGCCAAAAACAGAACAAGATAAAACATTGCTAGCCCTTTCCGATGAGTTAGTAGCAGAATTAAAAGATGCGGATACCATTGTCATCAATGCGCCAATGTACAACTTTAATATTCCAACTCAATTAAAAAAAGCTACATTGATTTCATTGCCCGTCCGCGTGTTACGTTCCAATACACAGAAAACGGCCCTGAAGGCTTAGTGAAAGGCAAAAAGCGATCGTTTTAGCCTCTTTCGGTGGTGTTCACCAAGGACAAGCCACCGATGTTATCACCCCTTATTTAAAAACGTTCCTTGGCTTTATCGGCATTGATGATGTTGATTTTGTTTATGTAGAAGGCGTAGGTTCTGGCGCAGAAGTCGCGGCAAAATCGCAAGAACAAGCGAGAGCGAAAGTGGATACATTGATTTAATGTATATGAGAAAAA
>NZ_PQVI01000077.1:0-2500 GCF_002921145.1 Avibacterium endocarditidis | reverse complement strand
CGGTATTAGCCATCGTTTCCAATGGTTATCCCCCTCCATAAGCCAGATTCCCAAGCATTACTCACCCGTCCGCCACTCGTCAGCATCGAAAGCAAGCTTTCAACCCGTTACCGTTCGACTTGCATGTGTTAAGCCTGCCGCCAGCGTTCAATCTGAGCCATGATCAAACTCTTCAGTTTAATCTTTCTCAATTCGTACACTAACAAAGCTCTATGATTTTATTAAAAATCACTATGAATTTCAGTTAAGCACTAATTGTTCTAAATCTTTTAAATTTTCCAGAATCAACAATGCCCACACAGATTGTCTGATTGATTGTTAAAGAGCAAAAAATAACGACGCGATGTGTGTATATCTTTCAATTTCTACAACGTCGCGTCTCGTTGTGTGCGGCGTATTATAGGCATCTGAAAAATCTTTGCAACCCCTTTTTGCAAAAAAATCGCAAAAAACACGAAAAATCATTGCAACTGATTATTTTGAACTCACACTGCTGAATTATCAGGCAAAGTGCGGTGGAAAATTAGCAAATTTTTTACCGCACTTGATTTTAATTCTTAAGCTTTTTTATTAACGCTGGTAAGTCCGCCACACTATTTATCACAATGTCTGCAGATTTTTCACTTTCTTCGCTTACTGCTTTTCCTGTTCGCACCAAAACACAGGTTTTTACGCCTGCCCCTTTGCCTGCCTGCATGTCTTCTTTTTATCCCCCACCATAAAAGACTGCGCGGGATCAATATGCAATTCTTTAATCGCTTGCAATAGCATTCCTGATTTTGGCTTGCGACAATCGCAATCTTCTTTATATTCACCTTTACCCTCAGGGTGATGAGGACAATAATAGATGCCATCAAAATCCACACCACGATCTGCCAGTGACCAATCCATCCATTCCGTGAGTTGTAGGAATTGTTGTTCCGAAAAATAACCGCGCGCAATGCCTGATTGATTCGTCACTAGCACCAATAAATAGCCCATCGCTTTTAACTGCTGCAAGGCTTCAATACTTCCTTCGATAAATTGGAAGTCATCAATTTGATGTACATAGCCGTGATCGATGTTGATCGTGCCATCTCGATCTAGAAAAATTGCTTTATTCACGTTTTGATCCTTGTTTATCTTTATTCTTGCTATTTCGCTCAATTATGACTTAATTTTGTTCTAACTAATAGCTGAACATTCTAAAAATGTTGTGAATAAATATTGACATAGCAATCTAGACGTCTAAAATACAGAAAAACTTAAATTTAAGCATATTAGAAAGGGCTTATATGATTAAGCTAGAAAACCTTAACAAAATTTTTGACATTGCGGATAAAAAAATCACCGCACTTGATAATGTCAATCTTCACGTTCCTAAAGGGCAAATTTGTGGTGTGATTGGCGCATCTGGTGCAGGGAAAAGTACGCTTATCCGTTGTGTGAACTTGTTGGAACGCCCAACGTCGGGTTCGGTAGTGGTAAATGGCAAAGAATTAACGCATTTGTCAGACAGCCAACTCATTCAAGAACGCCGTAATATTGGAATGATTTTCCAGCATTTCAATTTGCTCAGTTCGCGCACCGTTTATGGCAACATCGCGTTGCCGTTGGAATTAGCCGGTGAAAGCAAAGCCCATATTAAACAAAAAGTGGAACAGCTGCTTTCCTTAGTGGGATTAAGTGAAAAGCGCGATGTTTACCCTGCCAATCTTTCAGGTGGACAAAAGCAACGTGTTGCAATTGCGCGTGCATTGGCAAGTGATCCCAAAGTGTTACTGTGCGATGAAGCAACCAGCGCGTTAGATCCCGCCACCACGCAAGCAATTTTAAAATTATTAAAAGAAATCAACCGCACTTTAGGTATCACTATTTTGTTGATCACGCACGAAATGGACGTGGTAAAACGCATTTGCGATCAAGTGGCAGTGATTGATAAAGGGCGTTTAGTGGAACAAGGTTCGGTCAGTGAGATTTTCTCTAATCCTAAAACCGAGTTGGCACAGCAATTTATTAGCTCAACATTCCACATTAATTTGCCTGAAGAATATTTGGAAAAATTATCGCCAACGCCAAAACACCCAAATGCTTGGCCAATCATTAAATTTGAATTTACTGGTCGTTCAGTGGATGCTCCTTTACTTTCACAAGCCTCTAAACGTTTTGGGGTGGATTTAAGTATTCTCACCTCGCAAATTGATTATGCGGGTGGCGTGAAATTTGGTTTTACCATCGCAGAAGTGGAAGGCAACGAAGATGCCATTACACAAGCTAAGATTTATTTAATGGAAAATAATGTTCGTGTGGAGGTATTAGGTTATGTGGACTGAATTTAGTGCGGAATTTTCCCGCCAACTTACCCCACAAGTGTGGCAGCTTATCGCCAATAGCTCATTTGAAACCGTTTATATGAGCCTTGTGGCCACCTTTTTTGCCGTGCTATTTGGCTTGCCACTGGGCATTATCACCTTCTTAACCAAAGAAGGACAAACCCTAAATAATAAAAAATTGAACCGCA
>NZ_PQVI01000076.1 GCF_002921145.1 Avibacterium endocarditidis | reverse complement strand
GTCGCTCAACGAGCGAAACTTGTTATTTATCCCAAAGAAAAAAGCAATTTAACGATAAAACCAAAACTTTACTTTTCTTCATTCGAGAACGCAAAAGAAAGGAAGTCGCCAACGGCGAAACCCCATTATCAACCCCAAAGAAAAAAGAAATTTACCCTAGAATAAAAAAGATAGAAAATTTACGCTAAAATATAAAAACTAAAAACAAGAGAACAACCTAATGCAAAACATCGACCAACAAGAACTCGAAAAATTTGAAAAAATGGCTAAAACTTGGTGGGATTCTGAAGGGGATTTCAAGCCGATTCACCGTTTAAATCCAGTGCGTTTAGCGTATATTTGCCAACAAGCAGAGGGTTTGTCTGGCAAAAATGTGCTCGATGTGGGCTGCGGTGGCGGTATTTTAGCGGAAGCAATGGCAAAACAAGGGGCGAAAGTAACAGGCATTGATATGACCACCGCGCCCCTTGAGGTGGCGAAATTACACGCGCAAGAAAGTGGTTTAAGCATTGATTATCAACAAACCACAGTAGAAAATTTTCTGCAAAAACACACCGCACTTGGTGGGGAAAAATTTGATGTGATCACCTGTATGGAAATGCTGGAACACGTTCCCGATCCCAGTTTGATCATCAATGCCTGCAAAGCCTTGTTAAAACCAGATGGCGTGCTATTTTTCTCCACCATTAATCGCACCTTGAAAGCTTGGGCTTTGGTGATCATCGGTGCGGAATATGTATTAAAAATGCTACCAAAAGGCACGCACGATTACGAAAAATTTATCAAGCCAGCTGAACTTTTAGCGTGGACGGACGAGGCAAAGTTAGAATGTGTGAATATGGTGGGTTATCACTATAATCCACTAACAGGAACATTCAAATTAAATCAGGACGTGAGCGCCAATTATATGGCAACATTTAAGATATGATCTCTACTCCAAATCCTAG
Source organism: Avibacterium endocarditidis (assembly GCF_002921145.1). Classification (GTDB taxonomy): domain Bacteria; phylum Pseudomonadota; class Gammaproteobacteria; order Enterobacterales; family Pasteurellaceae; genus Avibacterium; species Avibacterium endocarditidis. The sequence continues at coordinate 20,332 of NZ_PQVI01000076.1, read as the reverse complement.
ACACTAGGAAGTTAAATATTGAGCTCTGTATTGCACAGGGCTCGAATTGTTTAACGCGGGTTTAGTTCGCACTTCGTTATAATAGCGAATATATTCGTGCAGCGTCTCCTCCAGCTCCACGACATTGGTAAAAGATTCGGGTAAAAACATTCCGACTTCACAATGCTAAAAAAGCGCTCTATCACCGCATTATCATCGCAATTCCCCTTGCGACTCATGCTTTGAATCTTGGTTGCTATGAATCAGTGGAGCTGCGCCAGAACCTCGCTTCGATAAGGCTTCTTTAAGCATTTTTGAAACAAGCCCAAAACGTTGTCGCCGTCCGATTTGGTAGGCAATAATCTCACGGTTCGCCAAATCCATCATCGGCGAAAGATACAGCTTTTCATTTCCTACACGAAATTCGGTCACATCAGTGACCCACTTCTCGTTTAGCGCCTTCGCTTTAAAATTTCTTGCCATCAAATTTGGTGCGAGATAAGCGGCTCCTCCCATCTTCATACGCTTTTTCGCTTTACGCAGGAGCGGATATTTAGGTGACGCATTCGTTTCAGCACCGTTTTTCCACTTAGATAATGCCCTTGCTCGTGTAACTTTGCTCAAATAATACGGTAACCATCTCGTCCTTGAATCGCCTTAAATATTTCCAGTATCAAGTTATTAATATCATCTAACCCCTTGATTTTTCTTGCATAATAGAATGTAGTGCGAGGTGGTTTCGCCACTGTCAGTAATACGGAAAGGGGACATTGCGCACTTAACTCTCGGACGGTGGCACATCTTTCCGCTTGAGTTTGAGGCCTCTGAGCGCCAAAGACTTTTTTAAATAGGCATTATCCGCACGAAGAGACTCAAGTTCTTATAATAAAAGTTCTTTTTCATCGGTTTTGACGGGGCGTTTGGGTAATCTCATCACATTCTTCTTTCGATTAGGCTGACGGATGAGCCCATTAATACCGTATTTCTTAACGCGTTGCAACCAAATCACAATTTGGCTATGATTGGAAAGAGCACAATATTCCGCTGCCTGACGTACGCTCATTCCCTACCCAGAGACTAACGATATCGCCCACAGTTTAAACTCTGTTGAATAATGTTTTCCCATAAAAAATCCGCTCCTTAATTTGTGGATGCTGTCCAACTTTTGGGGAGCAGATCAAAGTGCGGTGCTTTTTTCAAATTTTAATTAAAGCACTTTTACAATGCTTTCGCAGAGATAACGGATATTATCTTCGGTGATGCCGGCAACGTTGATGCGGCCTGAGCGAACGGCGTAAATGGCAAATTCTTCTTTTAAGCGATCTACTTGTTCTGGGGTTAAACCGCTGAAAGAGAACATCCCATTTTGTTGTTCAATAAAGCTGAAGTCTTGCTGTGCGCCGTATTCTCTTAATAATTCAACGAATTGATGACGCATTTCTTTTATGCGGTTGCGCATTTCGGCAAGTTCGCTTGTCCATTCTTCTCTTAATGTAGGATCGGCCAACACGATGGCTACGGTGGAAGCGCCGTGAGAAGCGGGGTTAGAGTAGAGTGTGCGAATAATGGATTTCACTTGGGTTAGTGCAGTAGCGGCGATTTCTGCGGTTTCTGCCACTAAAGTGAATGCGCCAACACGTTCGTTATATAAACCAAAGTTTTTAGAATAAGAACTTGCAATCAGTAACTCTTTGTGATTTGCCGCAAAGGTGCGTAAACCAAAGGCATCTTCTTCTAATCCGTTAGCCAGCCCTTGATAAGCGAAGTCGAATAGCGGTAACCAGCCATTTTTAGCAGACATTTCAGCCAGTTGTTGCCATTGTTCAGGGGCTGGGTCAATCCCAGTTGGGTTGTGGCAGCAGCCGTGTAATAACACCACATCGCCTTCGCCTGCGTTGCTTAAATCGGCAATTAGATTATCCCAGTCTAAGGCTTTGCGTTCTGCATCATAATAGCGATACTCACGAATGGTGATCCCTACCGCATTAAAAATCGCGTTGTGGTTTGGCCAAGTTGGTGTGCTGATCCACACATTTTGTGCTTTAGTTTGGCGTTTGATAAATTCTGCAGCTATGCGCAATGCACCTGTGCCACCAAGGCTTTGTACAGTTTTGGCACGCCCTTGTTTCACAATGTCAGAATGTTCACCGAACAACACGCCTTGTGTACGCGCATTGAAATCGGCAACGCCGTCAATAGAAAGATAATTTTGGTAGTTTCTACATCAAACAAACGTTGTTCGGCAGCTTTCACCGCTTTCATAATGGGGGTGTTGCCTTTGGCATCTTTATATACACCAATCCCTAAGTTGATTTTGTTAGCTCGATCATCTGCTTTAAACGCTTCACCTAAACCTAAAATTGGATCGGCAGGAGCCGCATTAATATGTTCAAACATAGTCATTATCCTTCTAATGTTGTGTTTTGTTGTTAATAATGCGATTTCCTTTTTGTGAAGAAAATCCTGTGCCAAGTTATACTTGAGAATTAACCCTTTTCGCAAGTATTTATTGATACTAAATAGGCTTTTTCCTTAAGAAAGCCAATATTTATTCAAAAATTACAATAATTATTTAGATAATTTCAATTTTTCTTTCACCCAAGTTAAACCTGATTGATAATCTTGTGGCAGTTGTTGCGCAAATTGATCTAATAAACGCACTAATTCTTGGCGATCTGGGTGGGCTAGATTAATATGCCCCACCTTGCGTCCTTCGCGCACTTCTTTGCCATACCAATGCAGCTGGCTAAACGGCATATTGAGCCATTGGGGATTATGTGCCGTGCCAATTAAATTAATCATCACCGCAGGCATTGTGCTGACTAATTCTGGCGTAGGTAAATCCAGTAAGGCACGCAAATGCAATTCAAATTGGCTAATGGAACAGCCCAGTTGCGTCCAATGTCCGCTATTATGAACCCGTGGCGCAAGCTCGTTAATCAATAACTTATCGCCCACCACAAAACATTCCATTGCCATCACGCCAATATAATCCAACTTGTTCATTATTTTGGCTAACATTGCTTCCGCTTGCTGTTGTAGTAAGGCCTGTTGTGGCAGCGTGGTGTCCGCGACGCTATAACGTAAAATGCCGTTTTGTTGTAAATTGTGCGTAACAGGATAAAAACGGGTTGAGTCGTCCTTAAATCTTGCCCCCACGAGGGAAATTTCACCGTCAAAAGGAATAAATTTTTCCGCGATCACTTGCCCAAATAATTCATCGCCAATCAGATCTTGATTTTCTTGCGTGATGATCCACTGGCCACGTCCGTCATAGCCGCCAGTACGGCGTTTCACCACCACCTTCTCACCAATGTGTTGCCAAATATCTTGCCATTGAGAAGCAGAATGAATGAGTGTCCAAGGAGAAGTGGGAAGATTGAGTTCATCAAGGAGAGATTTTTGCGAAAGGCGATCGGCAAGCAAGCCAAAAACGGAACGATTAATAAACTGCGGATGATTGGCCAATTTCTCTGTCAGCGAGGTGCTTTCCCAACGCTCAATTTCTGCGGTAATCAGGCAGTTCTTTTGCAGCTCAAATAAAGGGGCATTGAAAGGCAAGGGCTCGACCTGAATATCTAAAGGCGCGCCAGCATAACGCAGCATTCGCCCAAGCTGCCCATTACCTAAGACATAAATGACGGGATATAAAGCACTTTTTTGCATTATAAAATTCCTAGATGTTGTGTTAAAAATAAAGTGCGGTGTATTTTGGCTTATTTTCGGTTTTTCTTCTTGTGTTTCCGCTTCCGCAAGTTCTTCCTCATTTTGTTTTAACAGACGGGAAATCGCACTTAAATAAGAAATTTCCAAGGTTTCACGGCTTGTTGCCATCACCCCTTGATCAATCAAATAGCCGTCATTCACATCATAAACCCAGCCGTGCAAAGACAATTTTTTGCCACGTTTCCAAGCCGCTTGTACGATAGAAGAACGCCCAAGATTATAAACCTGTTCTGCCACATTTAACTTGGTCAGCATATCGGCACGTTGTTCTGGCGGGAGTTTGCCAAGCAAATGACTGTGCTTAAACCAAATATCACGAATATGTAACAGCCAATTGTTAATCAAGCCTAAATCTTGTTCCGACATCGCGGCTTTGATCCCGCCACAATTGGTGTGTCCGCAAATAATAATATGTTCAATATCCAGCACGTCCACCGCATATTGCACCACAGAAAGACAATTAAGATCGGTATGAATAACCTGATTGCCTACGTTGCGATGCACGAAAAGTTCACCCGGCCCTAGGTTAGTGAGTTTTTCTGCCGGTACACGGCTATCAGAGCAGCCAATCCATAGGTAACTCGGTTTTTGATGATCCGCCAGTTCACGAAAGTAGTCAGAGTTTTCCTCTTTCATCCGTGTTGCCCAACTGTAATTATTGGCGAAAAGTTGCTCAATCTTTTTCATTGAAATACTCCAAAATTAACGAAAGCACAGTATAGCGAATAATAGGGAAGTGGTAAATTAATCTATGCGGGATAAATAACAGGTATGAGGTGGTGGGAAAAGGGGCTGTGAAAATTCACAAATTCAGGATATATAACTTTTTAGGTGTTTTCATTTAAGAGAAGCCTGCATTTGCAACGTCTCTCAAATTAAATTGGATGATTTCTGACATTTCTCATCATATTTGAACTCTTGGTATGTGTTTTTATTGGAGTTGATTATCTAGAGCCTTGTAGTTACTGGGAGAGTATAGGTTCATATAAATACCATTGTTGTATCGATAAATTCAGCGACTAATTATTTTGTCAGAATAGGGTTTATGTAAATTATGTTTAATCAAATGTTGATTTAGAACTATGTGAAAATACCAAGAAGAAAAACCTGCGCACACTGAGTACGCGAGGTTAATGCTTGGCTTATCCTTCTTCACTTGGAAACATAAACGGATTTAAACCACTGCGCGCTAAGGCCTTTTTCTTCCATTTCAATATCAAGATAAATGCTTGCCAGATCATCGGCAATGGCTTCCACATAAGGATCTTTTTCTTGATACATCATTTTCAGATAACTATGGCAATCGCCGCAGCTTTCTGCTTTCACTGGCGCAGATTCACTGTCGATTGACCAATAATCCAATTTCCCTGTGTGATTGCAGTTGGTACATTTGCTACGCACCACATTCCATTCACTTTCGCAAAGAGAGCAATGCACATAACGCAAGCCTTGTTCTGAGCCAAAATGTACCACGCTCGCTGTCGGCGGCGCACTGCATACAGGGCAAAGATGAAGGTGTTCACCGCTTTCCATTTTACTATTTTGCGGTAATTGTTGAGCAAGCTGAATCCAATAAAGGGAAAGTGCTGCCCAAATAAATAAGGCTTTGTCGCTGCTGACTTCAGAAAATTGTTGCGCAAGTAATTTGTCGGCAAGTTGTTCAAGTTCGCTGTCAGAGGCTTTTTCTAAATTCTCAATAGTGGCTTGTACACTTTCATTGCCATTATTTTTCATTTTATTGAGTAAGGTGCGCAGCAAATCTCGCCATTGGGGATCGCGCTGCCATTTTGTGATGTCAAGGGGAACGCTGGTTTCCGTGCTAATTTCAATTTCTTGCGTAACCGGCTGTTCATTCAGTAGCGCGAGCTGGCAATCAACAATATTGGCAGCGAAATTAAGGTAATCCGCCATTGGGTGATTTTGCGCTAAAGAACGCAGGCGTTCGGCACGGCGTTGGTAAAGATTTTTCGGGTTGGAAAATAAAAGAATAGGGTGATGAAAAGAGCTGGCAGCTTGTACAATTTCATCTTTTGGTAGGATTTTTATACTCATAATTTTTCATTAACGTTCGTCAATAAAGAAAGTGCGGTGTAAATTTGCAAAATTTTGCAAAAACAAAAAATCACCGCACTTTGCCATTGTTAATTATTTAGCGTGCTTTTCTTTCGCTTTTTCTGCGGCTTCTTTTTCAAGTTCAGGCAGAATGTCTTCACGGAACCAGCGTGGGTGATGTTTTTTCGCCCAGCGTACCGTTACCCAACCTTCAACCATTCCACGAATAGAACCTTTCACCCAGAATGCCATATACATATGTACCATAATACCAGTAAAGAGCATAAAGGCACTAGCTGAGTGCAGCAAAATGGCAATGCGGATAACAGGAATTGGGAAATTATGGGAGAAATATTGTCGCCACATAATAATTCCTGTTGTTAGTAGGGTAACCATTGCAAGGATTAAGGTCCAGAATAGCATTTTTTGCCCTAAATTATATTTTCCGTTGTCTGAAACGGCGTGTTCGTTGCCTTTTAAGACTTCTTTAATATTTTTTAGCCATACCCAGTCATTTTTTTCAGGAATGTTGTAAGGCCAGTAAATCAAGCAAAGATTGATAAAGGCAATAAACATTATTATCCCGGTGAATGGGTGGATAAAACGGGCAATTCTTGGGTTACCTAAGATTTCCGTTAGCCAAGCAAAATCAGGGAAGAAGAATGCAAGCCCTGATAAGCCTGTGGTGAAGAAACAGATTACCAGTAACCAGTGACTTAAACGCGCAGGCAATTTGTGGCGAACAACTCGTTGATCGTTGCTGATCTTAACTTTACTCATTTTCGCCTCCTTTATGTGCTTGTTCGTCTTCTGGCACGACTTCTTCGTGTTCTTCTAGATCTTCCGTATTTGGCCCAACTGCAAGATAGTGCGCAATTTCAGAAAGCACTAAGCCTCCCATTGCCACCGCTGCAACTGGTTTCAATACGTCTTTCCATAATTTCACGGTCACGTCAATTTGTGGATCTTTCGGTAAGCCTGAGTAAAGCTCTGGCTTGTCAGCGTGATGTAACACATACATAACGTGTGTGCCGCCCACGCCTTCTGGATCATAAAGCCCTGCATTTTCATAACCACGGGATTTGAGATCCGCAATGCGAGTTTCCGCATAGTGTTTCATTTCTTCTTTTGTACCGAAATGAATAGCACCTGTTGGACAGGTTTTCACACAAGCGGGTTCTTGACCCACGGTAACGCGATCAACACAAAGCGTACATTTGTACACACGGTTATCTTCAGGGTTCATTCTTGGAATATTGAATGGACAACCTGCGATACAGTAACCACAACCGATACATTTATCCGATTGGAAATCAACGATGCCGTTTGCATACTGAATAATCGCACCCGGTGATGGGCAAGATTTTAAACAGCCCGGTTCACTACAGTGCATACAGCCATCTTTACGGATCAGCCATTCTAGACGGTTATTTTCTTCAACTTCGTTGAATTTCATCACCGTCCAAGCTTTGGCATTGAGATCAATCGGGTTATCGTATGAGCCGATACATTTTTCCGGCTCGGCACGAAGATCATTCCATTCTGAACAAGCCACTTGGCAGGCTTTACAGCCGATACAAGTGGTAACGTCAATCAGTTTTGCCACTTCAAGCTGATGATCTCGAGCGTGAGGTGGTGGTGTTAATCCCGATGTTGCAGAGGCTTTAATAATATCTTGCGATTGAATAGTTCCCATATTATGCCCCCACTTTCTCAATATTTACCAACATACATTTTGATTCCGGTGTTTGTGTATTTGCATCACCTGCGCGAATGGTAAGGTTATTGGCAAAGAAACCTTGTTTACCAATACCGCCAAAGCCCCAGTGAATTGGGATACCTACGGTATGCACGGCTTTGCCATCGGCAGTGAGTGGGCGGATACGTTTGGTTACCACAGCTACGGCTTTAATATAACCACGTTTTGAGGTAACTTTGACATAATCACCATTATTGATGCCTTTCTCTTTTGCAAGTGCTTCGCCAATTTCAACAAATTGTTCTGGCTGGGCAATCACATTGAGTAACACATTTTTCGTCCAGAAGTGGAAATGTTCTGTTAGACGATAGGTTGTACCCACATAAGGGAATTCTTCCGAAGTACCAATGTCTGCTTTATCGCTTTCCAAAATACGCGCCACAGGGTTGGATACTACATTTGGGTGCAGTGGGTTTGTGCCAATTGGTGTTTCAATTGGTTCGTAATGTTCTGGGAACGGGCCGTCAGCCATACGTTCACGCACGAATAAACCACTTACCCCTTCAGGTTGCATAATAAATGGTAGGGTAGGACTATTTGGTGGCGCAGTACCGAAGTCTGCCACGTCCACATAGTTCCAGTTTTTGCCATTCCATTTAATTAACTGGCGTTTTGGATTCCAAGGTTTACCAGATAAATCCGCACTTGCACGGTTATAGATAATACGGCGGTTCATCGGCCACGCAAAGCCCCAACCTAGGGTGTTACCTAAGTTAGACGGATCAGCATTATCGCGATTCGCCATTTGGTTACCTTTTTGTGTCCATTGACCAGTATAAATCCAGCACGCACCTGAAGTGCTACCATCAGCACGCATTTGTGCGAAGCTTGAAAGTAGCTCGCCTTTTTTTAAGATCACATTGCCGTTGGCATCAAGGAGATCTTGTAAAGCATAGCCGTTCATTTCTTTCGCCACTTCTTCTGCTTTTGGCTCAAGTGGATTGTCATAGTTCCAGCTCATCGCTTCAAGGCTATCCAGTGATACGCCACCTTCTTTGTGATAAAGCTCGATTAATGCAGCTCTTAATTCAGAAAGAATTTCACCATCGCTTTTCGCTTCAAATGGGGCATCAACAGCTTTCCAGTGCCATTGTAACCAACGACCAGAGTTAGCGATTGAACCGTGTTCTTCCACGAAACAAGTGGTTGGTAAGCGGAATACTTCGGTTTGAATTTCTTCTGTTTTCACATCATTAAATTCACCGTAGTTTTTCCAGAATTCCGAGGTATCCGTAATTAACGGATCCATAATCACCAAGTATTTCAAATTACTTAAGGCTTTGATGATTTTGCCTGAATTTGGATAAGAGGCAACAGGGTTCATTCCTTGGCAGAAATAACCATTTACGCGACCTTGATACATTTCATCAATGTAGCGCATTTGATCCATACCGCCTTTCGGCAATTTCGGTAAATAATGGTAGCCGAATTCATTTTCAGCAGTGGCTTTTTCACCAAAGAAGGTTTTCAGCATACTTACCATAAATTTCGGCGTATTTTGCCAGTAGTTCACCTGATCTTTCATCATTGTTTTTGGCGTAATACGGTTTAGGAAGTTTTCTAAACTGGTATCCGCTTCGGTTGGCAATGGAATATAACCCGGCAACATATGTGGGAATAAACCTAAATCCGTAATCCCTTGTACATTTGAGTGTCCACGCAACGCATTTACACCACCGCCAGAAACCCCGATATTACCGAGTAATAGCTGGATCATCGCCATCGTACGAATATTTTGTGAACCCACAGTATGTTGAGTCCAACCTAATGCGTACATAAAGGTTGCCGCTTTATCAGGTGCAGAGGTTTTAGCAATTTCTTCACAGAATTGTAAGAAACTTTTTTGTGGTGTACCCGTGATACGTTCTACCATTTCAGGGGTATAACGAGAAACGTGATCTTTTAACAGATTAATCACGCAACGAGGGTGTTGTAAGGTTAGATCACGAATAGGCTGACCTTCCGCATCAAACTGATAACGCCAAGTTGAACGATCATATTTGCGTGTTTCAGGATCATAGCCTGAGAACAAGCCATCTTCAAACTTGAAGTTCTCATCAACGAGGAATGCCGCATTCGTATAATGTCTAACGTATTCGTGTTGGATTTGATCTTTTTCTAATAAATAACGAATAACGCCAGATAAAAAGGCAATATCTGTCCCAGAACGTAATGGCATATAAATATCTGCAACTGAAGCTGTACGGTTAAAGCGTGGATCAACCACCATTAACTTCGCACCATTTTGTTTTTTCGCCTCAATCGCCCAACGGAACCCAACAGGGTGAGCTTCCGCAGCGTTACCGCCCATTACGATTACTAAATCAGCATTTTTAATATCAACCCAGTGGTTGGTCATTGCACCGCGACCAAATGATGGAGCAAGACTTGCTACCGTTGGTCCGTGTCAGATACTCGCTTGGTTGTCGGTATAAATCATACCGAGTGAGCGCACAAATTTTTGCGTTAAGATACCCGTTTCATTACTACAAGCCGAGCCTGCTAAGAAACCTGATGTCATCCAACGATTAACAGGCGTGCCATTTTCATTGTTTAACACAAAGTTGGCATCGCGGTCTGCTTTCATATGTTTTGCGATACGCTCAATGGCTTCTTCCCAAGAAATGCGTTTCCACTCGCTTGAACCTGCTTCACGCACTTCAGGATATTTCACACGGCGTGGGCTATTTACATAATCCAATGCACCTGCCCCTTTCGGACAAAGCGCCCCACGGCTTACTGGATGATCGGGGTCCCCTTCAATGTGATAAAGTTTACCCACGCTATTTTTTGCGCCATCACCTAAGCTGTATAACAACATACCACAGCCTACGGCACAATAGGTGCAGGTATTACGGGTTTCTTTACCGCGTAATAACTTGTATTCGCGAGGAGCTGCTAAAGCTGTTGCTGGAGCAAAGCCCAACATCGCCGCAGACGTCCCTGCCATACCACCTGCACAGATCTTAAAGAATTTTCTTCTTGTGACCTGCATAGAGATACTCCTTAACCAACAAAATTGTTGCGTTATTGTGTAGTAGTAGATTTGTTTTTTTATATAGATATTCGTTCAGGTTAGCTGAATATTTCAAATTTTATTTAGCAAAATACAACGGCAAATAGCACATTTTCACAAATGAAATAATTCAGTTACAGTATAGTTTGTTGTTAAATTGTATTACAATTAACACAACGTAATACTGTGGCTAGGATACGCCTTTTCACGCCTAAAATCTATAAGTAATCTTGATTAGAAAGGAAAAATTCTTGAGTTGGATCACAAAATCAACAGTTAATTTTTTCAAAAAATTAACAAATAATAAACATTCTCAATACACATCACTTTGGCAAGAAAAAGAAGAAACCTTAGCGGTAGAAACCCCCGTTGCCTTAGTGTATAACGGCATTAGCCACACCGTAATGATGTGTTCCCCACAAGACTTGGAAGATTTTGCCCTTGGCTTTTCTTTAACCGAAGGTATTATCGAAAAGCCCGCAGATATTTATGGTATTGATGTAGAAGAAACCTGTAATGGCATTGAAGTACAAATAGAAATTGCCACACGCTGTTTTGTCGCGCTCAAAGAACGCCGCCGAACTCTAGCAGGAAGAACGGGCTGCGGCATTTGCGGCACAGAACAGCTTGATCAAATCCACAAAAACTTGCCTATTTTGCACCGCACTTATGTTTTGGATATTTCTCTGCTTGACGATTGCCTGAAAAAATTACATTCAGCCCAACAGCTTGGACAACAAACCGGTTCAACCCACGCCGCCGCCTTTTTTGATTTGCAAGGAAACCTGCTTGCCATTCGAGAAGATGTCGGTCGCCACGTTGCTCTGGATAAACTCTTAGGCTGGCACGCCAAACAACCGAAACAACAAGGTTTTGTGCTAATTTCTAGCCGAGCGAGCTATGAAATGGTACAGAAAGTCGTAAGTGCGGGTATTGAATGCTTAGCCGCCATCTCCGCTGCTACTGCTCTTGCCGTGCAACAAGCCAAACAAAGCCAACTTACCTTAATTGGCTTCGCCAGAGAGGGCAGAGCAACAATTTACACGGGGAAAGAGCGGTTGGATTTTGTGGAGAATTTATCTCATCGCTAAATGCTTGACCCTAACCCTATGTTAAGGTTTATGCTATGCAAAATTTTTACTAGAAGGAGAAAAAGATGAAAACTACTGTGTTAGCGTTAAGCGATTTATCTTGCCAACATTGCGTAAAATCCGTACAGAAAACCTTAGATGGCATTTCTGGCGTGCAAAGTGCCGAAGTGAGTTTAGATAAAGCCGTTGTAGTGGGCGATGTTGATCCGCAAGTGTTGATTAATGCTATTGTTGAAGCGGGTTATCAAGCACGCCTTGCGGATAACTCGGCAAAGTAAGTTCACTACCCGAATCTTCCACAGAAACCTTAAAACCTGATCCTGTGGTAGTTGGACAACATCAGGATCAGGTTACCCTTTTACTTGATGGCTTAAGCTGTGCTGCTTGCGTAATGAAAGTGCAAAAAGCCTTGCAAGCCGTGCCACAAGTCGCCCAAGTGCAAGTAAATTTAGCGGAACAAACTGCTTTAGTGAGTGGTAATGCCACTCCGCAATCTCTTGTTGCCGCCGTGCAGCAAGCAGGCTATGGTGCGGAAGTGGTGAATGATGACGCGCTACGAGCAGAAAAACAGCAAAGCAAAAGCGCGCACGAAGTGAAACAGCGCAAATGGCAAGGCATTGTTGCTCTTGGCTTAGGGGCTGTATTAATGCTTTGGGGATTACTTAGTGGTTCAATGCGTGTAGATCCAAATAATCGTGCCTATTGGTTTGCGGTTGGTGTGCTGACTTTGTTGGTGATGATTGTTACAGGCAAACATTTTTATCAAAAGGCGTGGCAGAATTTGCTCAATCGCACAGCCACAATGGATACCCTTGTTGCGCTAGGCACTGGCACAGCTTGGCTTTATTCAATGTTTGTTTGCATTAATCCTGAGTTTTTCCCTGAAAATGCCCGTCATTTATATTTTGAAGCGGCGGCGATGATCATTGGTTTCATCAATTTAGGCAAAATGCTTGAAGCTAAGGCGAAACAACATTCTTCACAGGCCTTGGCGCGCTTGCTCGATCTTACCCCGAAAACCGTACATCTCGTTACGCCACAAGGCACGCAAGATATTCCCCTTGCGAAAGTGCAAGCAGGAATGCAGTTTCGCTTGCAAACAGGCGAACGAGTGGCGGTGGACGGCACAATTACAGAAGGGCAAGGTTGGTTTGATGAAAGTATGCTAACAGGCGAGCCTGTTCCCGTGCAAAAACAGGCAGGGGATAAAATCAGCGCTGGAACGCTTATTTCAGATGGAACGGTGATTTACCGCGCAGAACAAATTGGTGAGCAAACCACCTTGGCCAATATCATCAAATTAGTGCGTCAAGCGCAGAGTAGCAAGCCAAAAATGGGGCAATTGGCAGACAAAATTGCAGGAGTTTTTGTCCCTGTGGTAATTACCATTGCTTTAGTCGCCGCTTTGGTTTGGTATATTCTGGGGCCAGCACCACAATTTTCTTATAGTCTGGTGATTTTTACTACCGTCCTCATTATTGCCTGCCCTTGTGCCTTAGGGTTAGCGACACCAATGTCGATCATTTCAGGCATTGGGCGTGCCGCAGAATTAGGCATTTTAGTGCGCGATGCCGATGCTTTACAAAAAGCCGCTAGTGCTGATACTATTGTTTTTGACAAAACAGGCACGCTGACAAAAGGTTCACCAAAAAAATCACCGCACTTTATTGTTTTAATGATTATTCAGAAACCCAAGTTAGCCAGCTTGCAGCAAGCCTAGAACAGGGTTCAAACCACCCATTAGCCAAAGGCATTGTGCAGTTTAATCAAGAAAAGCAAGGCGAGCTCAAACCGCTTCACGCCTTTGCGACTTTGCAAGGTTTAGGGGTGAGTGGGGAAGTGGAAGGGCTTGAATTATTGCTCGGTAACCAAACTTTAATGATACAGCAAGGCGTGGATATTCAGCCTGCAATGGCGATCTTTCAGCAACAAACAGAACGTGGCGCAACGGTGGTCTTTTTGCGATCAATCGCCAATTAGCCGGGCTATTTGTGCTAAGCGATCCTTTGCGTGAAGATTCAGCGAATGCCTTACAACGCTTGCACGAACAGGGCTATCATTTAGTTATGCTCACAGGCGATCAAGAAAAAACGGCTCGCGCATTGGCGCAAGGCACCGCGATTGACAACGTCATCGCTGGCGTGTTGCCTGCTGAAAAAGCGAATATCATCAAGGCATTACAGCAAGAAGGCCGCAACGTCGTGATGGTGGGAGACGGCATTAATGATGCACCAGCCCTTGCTCAAGCAGACGTGAGTATCGCAATGGGTAACGGTTCAGATATTGCCATAGAAACCGCCGAATTAACCTTAATGCGCCACAATATTTCTGCCGTGGCTGATGCCCTTTGCCTTTCCAAAGGCATTTTACGCAATATGAAGCAAAATCTGTTCGGCGCATTTATTTACAACATTTTAGGCATACCTATTGCCGCTGGGTTGTTGTATCCCTTGTTTGGTATTTTGCTTAACCCAATGATTGGCGGACTGGCAATGGCGTTGTCTTCCATCACCGTGGTGAGCAATGCCAATCGCTTATTAAAATTTAAAGTGAAATAATTGATAAGGCTCATAACGAGCCTTATTTTTATGAATTAGACAAATAAAAGAGTATAATCCCAACATCTGACGCACGGTAAAAGTGCGGTGCTTTTTTTGAGAATTTTCGAGGCAATGATGTCATTACAATTTAACGCAATCGCCTTGCTACTGGTGATTTTAATTTTGCTTGGCGTGTTAGGTAACAACAGTTCAATCACCATTTCGGCGACGATTTTGCTATTAATGCAACAAACCTTTTTAGCTAAATATATTCCTTTTATGGAAAAATATGGTTTAAATATCGGCATTATTATTCTCACCATCGGCGTACTTAGCCCGATTATTTCTGGCAAAATTCCCTTGCCTGCTTTTACTGAGCTGTGGAACTGGAAAATGTTTTTAGCCATTGCCGTGGGCGTGCTGGTGGCGTGGTTTGGTGGACGAGGGGTAAACCTAATGGGCGCGCAGCCGACTTTACTCACAGGATTATTAGTTGGCACAATTTTAGGTGTCGCCTTTGTCGGAGGTATTCCTGTCGGGCCGTTGATTGCGGCGGGGATTTTGTCTTTGCTATTGGGTAAAACGGGGTAAATATTAATCTTTATAAAAAATTAGCCCCTGTGTTTACAAGGGCTAATTTAAAAATTCACTAATTTTCCACCGCACTTATTATTGAGGTGAAATTAATTTCTCATCGCATTTTTCATAATACGATCTTTGGCAACTTTCCATTCGCGATCTTTAATGTCATCACGTTTATCGTGTTGTTTTTTCCCTTTCGCGACACCAATTTTAATTTTTGCCCAAGGACCTTTCCAATAAAGAGAAAGGGCAATAATGGTAAAGCCATCACGGTTTGCTTTGCCGAAGAGTGAAGCTAATTCTCGTTGTTTTAACAATAACTTACGCGTACGTGTTGGATCGCACACAATATGCGTTGAAGCCACGCTCAACGGCTGAATGGTCGCACCAAATAAATAAGCTTCGCCATTTTTGAAAATAATATAACTGTCGCTAATATTGGCTTTGCCCGCGCGCATTGATTTTACTTCCCAGCCTTGCAAGGAAAGCCCCGCTTCAATTTCATCTTCAATAAAATATTCGTGTCTAGCGCGTTTATTTAAGGCAATGGTATTTGATGTTTGTTTTGGTTTTTCTTTGTCATTTTAATTAATTTATTCTGCTAAAATTACCGCACATTCTACCCAATCTAGGGAAAAATCGCAAAAGCACTTGCGTTGCAAAGCGATCTTTATAACAATGAAGTATTAATTTTTGCATTGAGTAAGCATTGATGAAATATAAGAATTTACGCGATTTTTTGCAGCTGTTAGAAGAACAAGGCGAATTAAAACGCATTTCGCAAGAAATCGATCCTTATTTGGAAATGACTGAAATTTCCGACCGCACTTTTTGCGTGCTGGTGGGCCAGCGTTATTATTTGAAAATCCGAAAGGATTTGCGATGCCCGTGTTGTGCAATTTATTTGGCACGGCAAAGCGCGTGGCGCTTGGAATGGGCAGAATGATGTATCCGCATTGCATGAAGTGGGGAAATTGCTCGCCTTTCTAAAAGAGCCAGAACCCCCAAAAGGGTTTAAGGATTTATGGTCAACCTTGCCACAATATAAACAAGTGCTAAATATGCCCGCGAAAGTGTTAAGCAAAGCACCTTGTCAGGATACTGTACTCTGTGGCGATGACGTGGATTTATACCGTTTGCCGATTATGCAATGTTGGAAAGATGATATTGCACCGCTTATTACTTGGGGGCTAACCATTACCAAAGGGCCGAACAAAAAACGACAAAATTTGGGGATTTACCGCCAACAATTGATCGGCAAAAAATAAATTGATTATTGCGTTGGCTCTCGCACCGTGGGGGTGCATTAGATTTTCAAGAATGGAAAGAGCAAAACCCTGATAAACCTTTTCCTGTTTCGGTGGCATTAGGCGCTGATCCCGCAACGATTTTGGCGGCCGTAACGCCTGTGCCTGATAGCCTTTCTGAATATGCTTTTGCAGGATTGCTGCGTGGCAATAAAACGGAAGTGGTGAAATCGGTGAGTAACGATCTTGATGTGCCAGCCAGTGCGGAGATCGTGTTGGAAGGCTATATTGATCCCAATGAAACAGCATTAGAAGGGCCTTATGGCGATCACACGGGCTATTACAATGAGCAAGAGTATTTCCCGGTGTTTACTGTTACCCACATTACAATGCGACAAAACCCGATTTATCATTCCACTTATACAGGGCGGCCACCTGATGAACCAGCGATTTTGGGCGAAGCGTTAAACGAAGTGTTTATCCCGATTTTGCAAAAGCAATTCCCTGAAATTGTGGATTTTTATTTACCACCTGAAGGTTGTTCTTACCGCCTTGCTGTGGTAACGATGAAAAAACAATATGCTGGCCACGCTAAGCGTGTAATGATGGGCGTTTGGTCTTTCTTACGCCAATTTATGTACACCAAGTTTGTCATCGTGTGTGATGATGATATTAACGCTAGAGATTGGAAAGATGTGATCTGGGCGATCACCACGCGTAGCGATCCTGCGCGCGATTGCACCATTGTGGAAAACACACCCATTGATTATTTGGATTTTGCCTCGCCGATTGCTGGGCTAGGTTCTAAAATGGGCATTGACGCCACCAATAAATGGCCGGGCGAAACTAACCGCGAGTGGGGCATTCCCATTAAAAAAGATCCTGAAGTAGTCAAACGCGTGGACGAAATTTGGGAAAGTCTAGGGATTTTCGATTAGTGCCTTATTGATATTCATAGCAAATTTTTAGCAAAACAAAAGTGCGGTGCTTTTTGCGAAAATTTTATCAAAAAGCACCGCACTTATTTTTCTTAGATTTTTAATTTACGCTCTGCTTCTTTGGCTTTCACCAAGAATTGTTTGCGTTCAGCGGTGGACATTTGGCTACTTGTACCCGGCAATTTCACCGTGAGCGGATTAACTGGGCGACCATTAATATGAAATTCATAATGTAAATGTGGGCCAGTTGAACGCCCGGTATTGCCAGAAAGGGCAATGCGTTCACCTCGTTTTACACGTTGCCCCGCTCGGACTAATGGACGGCTTAGGTGCATATAAACGGTTTGGTATTCACGACCGTGGCGGATCATAATATAGCGTCCTGCACCATTGGCTTGGTATGCCACTTTTTCGACAATACCATCAGCAGGGGCGATAACCGGTGTGCCGATTGCCATTGAGAAATCTACCCCTTTATGCGGACGAATTCGCCCTGTAACAGGGTGGCGTCTTGCTGGATTGAATGGCGAGGATACACGCGCTTGGCGTTGCATAGGATAGCGCGCAAAGCCTTTACCAAGGGTTTCCCCTTGACGGTTATAATAGCGCCCATTGCTAGATTGAATGGCATAGTAACTTTTTCCACCCGAGCTAATATGAATGGCTTCCACATTACCTTGCCCGGTGAGTTTGTTATCCAAATATTCACGGGAAACGAGTACGGCAAATTTATCACCTTGTTTGAGTTTTTTCATACTAATTTGCCATTGCAAAGCGCTGCCTAATTGGCTAATTGTTTTGAATTTAGCCCTTGTGCTTTTAAGCTGCTAGAAAATGACCCTTTGATTTGTCCTTTTAGCACTTCTTTTTTCCATTACGCTTTTTTTCTGTTAAGATTTGGCGTTTAAATTTGCCTTCCGCAGTGCGTTCATAAATTCGTTCTTCTTTTTCAGAAACTAACCAGTTTAGGTATTCTAATTCGCCGTCTTTGTCTAAAATCCAATAGAATTGCTGCCCCGCTTTAAGATTTTTTAGCTCGGGATAAGCGGCAATAAGGGTTTTACTGGTTTCATCTTCTAGCCCAGATTGCTCTAGCACATCTTTCAAGACTATCGCCTTTTACCACGGTATGGCTAAATTGATCTTTGATACGAATGGCTTGATCTGCTACATCAAGCAAGTCATTAACGGCGTTTTTGGCATCTTCAGGCAAATCGGCAAATTCATCTTCATCATCAAGATTAACTTGCTCAACTTCATCATCTTTACCTTGTAGATCATCGTCATAAGAGGTGGCATCATCAGAATTTGGTTTTTCTGTGCTTGCACTATCGTTTTGATTTTCTTGCGAATGTTCGGTGATATTTTCATTTGCTTGAATATCCTGAAATTCGCTATTGGTTTGTGTTTGAGGGGCTTCTTGGGTTTCATTGAAGTGGCTTATACTGCACTTCGTCCGAAGATACCGCAAGCGGATCGGTTTTTGCATTGTCTTTTACGCTTAATACAATGCCAATGAAAATAGATAATATCGCCAAAAGGAAGACCGCCGCCTTAATTCGCGACTTTCTTTTTCGTCTATCCCTTGCTAGTTTAACGTGCTGCACTACCTATTTCCTTTTATATACTAATTAAAACTTGCATTCTATTAAGACCTGTGAAGTGCTAAAAAATTCATTCGCACTTGCTGAAAAGGATTTAACTGAATAAATTCTAAGCATTTCAATGAGAAACTTGTTAAATCCGACAAAATGGGCTATTTTAAGCCAATTTTTCGTAATGTATAGAGATAAAATGCAAATTCACGCCATTAAACAGCCATTAATTGAGTTAAAAAATATTAATGTGCAATTTGACCAACGAAATGTCTTACAAAACATTAACTTATCTCTTTATTCTGATTCCGTTCTCACCATCGTTGGCCCGAATGGTGGCGGCAAATCCACTTTGCTCAAAGTTTTGCTCAAATTGATTAAGCCAAGTTCGGGTGAAGTGATTTATCACAATAATGTGCGTATTGGCTATGTTCCACAGAAAATTCACCTTGATCATAGCTTACCTTTAACGGTAGAAAAATTTCTTGCTTTAAAAAAGGGTGTGAGCAAATCTGAGATTGAAGCGGCGTTAGATCTCCTTTCCATTTCCCATTTAAAGCAAAATGCAATGCAAAAGTTATCGGGTGGTGAAATGCAACGGGTGCTGCTAGCCAGAGCCATTTTGAATAAGCCGAATTTGCTCGTGTTAGATGAACCCACACAAGGGGTGGATATTACTGGGCAGGCAGAGCTTTATCAGCTCATTCATCAAACACGAAAACAGCTGAATTGTGCGATTTTGATGGTATCGCACGATCTGCATATTGTGATGGCGGACACCAATGAAGTGCTGTGTATTAATCAACATATTTGCTGTGCTGGCACGCCTGAAATTGTGTCGCACGATCCGACATTTATGCATTATTTTGGCAATCAGTTTTCGCAAAATATCGCCCTTTATACTCATCACCACAATCACAAACACAATATGCACGGTGATGTGTGCTGCGGCAAAAATTTTCAATCGCAACAATGCGAACATAAAAAGCATCATTAAGGAACAGAAATGTTTGAGATTTTACTTCCCGCTTGGCTTTCGGGTATTTTGCTCTCTTTTATCACCGCACCTCTAGGCGCATTTGTGGTGTGGCGAAGAATGGCGTATTTTGGCGATACACTTTCCCATTCCGCTTTGCTAGGGGTAGCAATCGGGATATTTTTACAAGTGGATCCTTACCTAACCATCTTAATTCTCACGCTCTTGCTCGCCTTAGGAATGGTCTGGCTAGAAAGCAACACGCAATTTTCCGTGGACACCTTGCTCGGCATTATTGCACACAGCTGCCTTTCTTTAGGTGTAGTCACCGTGGGGTTATTGCAAAATGTGCGGGTGGATTTAATGAATTATTTATTTGGCGACTTACTTGCGATTAGCTATGAGGATCTTTACCTTATCGCCATTGGTGTTCTCGTGGTGGTGGGCTGTTTATGGTATTACTGGAAACCGTTACTTTCCACCACGGTTAGCCCAGAGCTTTCGCAAGTGGAAGGCATTAACATTCGTAAAATGCGTTTTGTATTAATGATTTTAACCGCCTTAACCATTGCCTTAAGTATGAAGTTTGTCGGCGCGCTAATCATCACGTCCTTGCTGATTATCCCTGCCGCCACCGCACGGCGTTTTGCCCGCACTCCAGAAGCAATGGTGGCTATCGGCGTGCTTATTAGCATTCTCGCTGTTTCTTTCGGCTTAATGCTCTCCGCTTTCTACAACACCGCTGCAGGCCCTTCTGTGGTGATTAGTGCAACGTTCTTATTTCTGCTTTCTTTGTTTAAACGCGAAAGCGCCTAGCTTCGACAAAGCGAA
>NZ_PQVI01000075.1 GCF_002921145.1 Avibacterium endocarditidis | reverse complement strand
TCCATACGCATAGCGTATGGTTTTTATAGCTAGACTTTGTCTAGCTATAATAAAAATCCTCCACATACGGAGGATTTTTCCCTTATCACCCTCACCGAGTTTAAAAGCTTAATAAACAAAAGTGCGGTGGGATTTTTGATGATTTTTCTAGTCAGCCCATTAATAAGGCTTATCTCATTTGAGCTAACCTTTGACGTAAATCCTCTGCCGTTTGGCAGGTTTTAATATGCTCAAAAAGTGCGGTGGCTTGTGGGTAAGATTTTTTCAGATATTGTAGCCATTGTTTGGTGCGGGCGATGTGGTAAAAGCCGGTATCTTGCAAGTTTTCAATATGCGCATAGCGGTGCAGTAAAGGCATTACCCCTTGCGTCCAATCTAATTTTTCCTGATTACACTTCACCACAAGGCTTAAGTTGGGAATGGTTAATGCACCACGTCCAATCATTACATCTTGGCAGCCTGTTATGGCAAGGCAGTCTTGCGCGTCTTGCCAATGCCAAATTTCACCATTTGCGATGACAGGAATGGTTAAGCGTTGACGAATTTCACCAATTTTCTGCCAGTTGATCTTTTCTGCACGATAGCCATCGATTTTGGTGCGTCCGTGAATGGTGATTTCCGTACCGCCACCTTGTTGCACCGCATCAGCAATTTCAAAGGCGTGATTATCACTATCCCAGCCCAAACGCACTTTCACGCTTACTACTTGCCCTTTCGGTAGGGCTTCGCGTAAAGCTTTGGTGGCTTGGTAAATCAATTCGGGCTGCTTTAATAATGCCGCACCACCGTGGCTACCATTCACCGTTTTAGACGGACAACCACAGTTAAAATCAATGCCGTGCGATCCCAATTCCACCGCCAACACCGCATTTTCCGCCAGCCACTGTGGGTGTTGCCCTAAAAGTTGTACGCGTATGGGTGTTCCCGCGGGCGTTCGCCCACCGCGCTGCAGTTCTGGACATAAACGGTAAAAGGTTTTGACTGGCAAACGCTGATCCACCACACGCACAAACTCCGATACACACAGATCATAATCGTTAATTTCAGTCAAAAGCTGCCGCACAAGGGGATCAAGCACCCCCTGCATTGGCGCGAGGAAAACACGCATTTTATTTACTATTACTCTTTTGATAAAAATAAAAAAGCTGAATTTTTCACCGCACTATTTGAGAGAAACGGTAAAAAATTCAGCAATAAAGAAGGTTTACTTCCACCCTTTCGCTTTACAAATCAAATCGTAAGCGGCTTGAATTTGTTGGGTTTTTTCTTTCGCCATTTCGAGCATTTCTTCTGGTAAGCCTTTGGCGACGAGTTTATCGGGGTGGTTTTCGTTCATTAAACGGCGGTAAGCGCGTTTTACTGTGGCGCGGTCGTCATTTTCGCTCACGCCAAGCACGTTGTAAGCATCTTGCAAGGTTGGGCCGCTGTGTGCTTGATAACCACCACCTTGATAGCCGCCTTGTTGATAATCGCCCTGTTGTGAGCCGTTATATTCATAATAAAACCCACCACGGCTAAATTGGCGAGCGGCGATTTCTGCCATTAAAATTTGTTGGAACTGGAAGCTAGATAAGCCCAATTCTTCCGCTACTACCTGTAGCACTTCTTTTTCATTTTCGTGCAGGTGATCATCGGCAAAAGCGGCTTGTAGCTGAACACGCAAGAACATTCTTAATAGATCACTACGCTGACCGCAGGCTTGGCAAAATTCGCGGATCACTTGGCGTAGCGGGAAATTCGGATCTTTACCACGATTAAAGGCTTCTTGCGCCAATTTACGCCCTTTGTCGTCCAAATTCATTTGGTTCATTAGATTATTGGCAAGCGCGATGTCATCTTGCGTTACCCGCCCTTTCGATTTAGACAAATGCCCCAACACCGCAAAGGTGGTTTGCATAAACAAGGATTGGCGGGTTTCTTTGCGTTTGAAAAAGCTCGAATTGACGCTGCCTAGTTCATATAATTTTTTGTCGGCTAAATGCCCTAAATAAGCGCCAACTAGCCCACCAAAAAAGCCGCCAAAACGGTAGCCAATGAAAAAACCTAATAACTTTCCAATAAAACTCATTCTGTTCTCCAACTTGAGTTATGCATAAAATCTTGAGTTATACATAAAATAAAGTGCGGTGCGTTTTTCGCGATTTTTATACGCTGTATTTTAGATGCCATACTGCTCACGATAAGCACGCATCGCAGGCAGATATTGTTGATACTCCGCCTCTTGCTCAATAAATTGCATTAAATCGTCAAAATCAATAATCGAAAGCACGTTGCATTGATAATCGCGTTCCACTTCTTGAATGGCAGAAAGCGTGCCTTTGCCGCGTTCTTTACGATTTAACGCAATCACCACTGCACTTAATGTCGCTTGATTTTGTGCGATTAAATCCATTGCTTCGCGAATTGCCGTGCCAGCGGTGATTACATCGTCCACCAATAGCACCTTGCCTTGCAATGGGCTGCCAATTAAATTGCCGCCTTCGCCGTGATCTTTGGCTTCTTTACGGTTAAAACACACTGGTTTATCAATGCCATATTGCTTAAACAGCGCCACCGACACCGTGGTGCCAATGGGAATGCCTTTGTAAGCAGGGCCAAAAATCACGTCATAATCTAAGCCGCTTGCTTGAATGGCGGCGGCATAAAATTCGCCTAAACGTGCTAAATCCGCGCCCGTGTTAAACAGACCTGCATTAAAGAAATAAGGGCTAATGCGCCCAGATTTCAAGGTGAATTCGCCAAATTTCAGCACATCACGGCTGAGCGCGAATTTGATAAAGTCAATTTTGTAGCCTTGCATTTGTGCCCCCAATTATGCTTGCCCTAAGGCTTCACGCTGCGCGTTGAAGATCACTTCACAGCCTTGTTTTGCAAGATCTAACAGGGTTAATAATTCTTCATGGGAGAATGGCTCACCCTCTGCTGTGCCTTGCACTTCAATCATTCGCCCGTCATCGGTCATCACCACGTTCATATCGGTTTCGGCATTGCTATCTTCCACATATTCCAAATCGCACACGGCTTCGCCCTCTACAATGCCCACCGAAATGGCTGCTACTAAGCCTTTGATTGGATTGGTTTTTAGCACGCCTTTTTGGCATTAAGCCGTTGATGGCATCAATTAAGGCAACGCAAGCCCCAGTAATAGAAGCCGTACGCGTGCCGCCATCGGCTTGGATCACATCACAATCCAAGGTGATAGAACGCTCACCAAGGGCGGTGAGATCCACCATTGCACGTAAAGAGCGAGCGATTAAACGTTGAATTTCCATTGTGCGTCCACCTTGCTTGCCTTTCGCCGCTTCGCGTTGCATACGGCTATGGGTGGAACGTGGCAACATTCCATATTCTGCCGTTACCCAACCTTGATTTTGCCCTTTTAAGAAACGTGGCACACTTTCATCAACGCTGGCGGTGCAAAGCACTTTGGTTTCGCCAAATTCCACCAGCACCGAACCTTCGGCATATTTGGTGAAATGGCGGGTGATTTTAATTGGGCGGGGTTGATTTAATGGGCGATCATTCGGACGCATTGGAAATTCCTTACTCATTCATAAAATGGCGCTCATTCTAACACGCAAACTGACAGATGAGAAATTTAACGGTAGAATAGGCGGCAATTTTTAGCGCAAATTAAGGATTTATTATGATTTATAGTATGACGGCCTTTGCCCGTTATGAAATCAAACAAGATTGGGGCAATGCAGTTTGGGAGATTCGTTCCGTTAATCAACGTTATTTGGAAACCGTCTTCCGCTTGCCCGAGCCATTTCGCGGTTTGGAAAACACCTTGCGAGAAAAATTACGCCAGCGTTTAACTCGCGGTAAGGTGGAATGTAATCTGCGTTTTGAAGGCAAACAGCAAGCCACAGCCAGCCTTAATTTAAACCAAGCCTTGGCACAGCAGGTAATCCAATCCTTACAATGGATCAAACAACAAGCTGGCGAAGGGGAAATCAATCTTACCGATGTTCTGCGCTACCCCGGCGTGGTGGAAACCCCAGAGCAGGATTTAGATCGCATTAGTCAAGAATTGTTAGCTGGCTTTGAAGCGGCGCTCGATGAATTTATCGCAATGCGTGGGCGTGAAGGAGAAAAATTAAACGACTTGATCCAACAGCGTTTAACCGCCATCGCCAGTGAAAGCGATAAAGTGCGGTCAAAAATGCCAGAGATTTTGCAATGGCAACGGGAGCGTTTACAGCAACGTTTTGACGAATTGCAATTACAAGCGGATCAGCAACGACTCGAGCAAGAAATGGTGCTATTAGCGCAACGTATTGATGTGGCGGAAGAATTAGATCGTTTACAGCTGCACGTTAAAGAAACCCAACGCATTTTGCAAAAAGGCGGCGCGGTAGGGCGTAAACTTGATTTTATGATGCAAGAACTCAACCGCGAAAGTAACACGCTGGCGTCAAAATCCATTAGCGCGGAAATCACTAATTCTGCGGTGGAATTAAAGGTGCTTATCGAACAAATGCGTGAACAAATTCAGAATTTGGAATAATTTTTGGAATCTTTATGGCAATCATCAATCTCTCACAATATCGTGTTATTTCTGTACAAGGCGTGGACGCAGAAAAATTTCTGCAAGGTCAGCTCACTTGTGATGTGAATAGGCTGGCAGATGGGCAATCCACCCTCACCGCTCATTGTGATCCAAAAGGCAAAATGAGCAGCGTATTTCGTCTGTTGCGTGAAAATGCCGAGCAGTTTTACTTGATTATCCGCCACGCCTTATTGCCCTCTGCGCTGGATAATCTGAAAAAATATGCGGTCTTTTCCAAAGTTGCCTTTGCAGAGCAAGATTGGCAAGTGATCGGACTATTGGATAAACAAAAGTGCGGTGCAATTTCGGCGGATTTTTGCCTTGAAATAGGACAATCTGCGTGCGCGATGTTATTAAATAAAACCGCACAACAGATTGATTTCACTGGTAAAATTGCACAATGGGAGCAAGCCATAATGCAAGCGGGCTACCCGATTTTATCACCAGAAAGCCAAAACGAATTTATCCCACAAGCCTTGAATTTACAATGTATCGAACAAGCTATTTCGTTCCAAAAAGGCTGTTATATCGGGCAAGAAACCGTGGCGCGTGCGAAATATCGTGGCATAAACAAACGCGCGATGTTCCTGTTTAACGCACAAACCAACACGCCTGTTTCGCTGGGTTCAGAAATTGAAATGCAGCTGGAAAATGGCTGGCGAAAAACAGGTTTTATCCTAAGTGCGGTGCCATTTTGACGGCATTTTATGGCTGCAAGTGGTGATGAATAATCAGTTTGAGGCAGGCACGGCATTTCGTCTGTCTGGCACTGAAACAGCATTAAACCTCATTGAATTGCCTTACAACTTATCATAAAATGAAAATTGGGCGTAATGCCCAATTTTGCTATTCAAACCAAATCAACGATGCCATTCTTCCCGTTTGTTTCTCTCGTCTAAAAGAAAGAAGTTTTCCCGTTCTAAATAGGTGCAATGCTCGCCACCGCTAATTTGCGAAATGCCTAATTTGTTAAGGCGCAATCGGGCGATGTGGTAAAGATCCGCAAGGTATTTGCCTTGCTCGATAGGATCTGGCACAAAGGCTTGTGCAGCATTGGGATCTTGCGTGATAAATTGTTGGCGAACATCTTCCCCCACTTGGAAAGATTTTGGCCCGATAGCCGGCCCGAGCCACGCAATAATCTCTTGTGGTTCGGCATGGAATTGTTGTACCGTTTGTTCTAACACGCCATCACATAAGCCACGCCAGCCTGCGTGTGCGGCGGCGACTTCCGTGCCTTTTTGATTGGTAAACAAGACAGGCAGGCAATCTGCGGTCATTACAAGGCAAACTTGGTTCGGTTGGTTGGTGTAAACCGCATCGGCGTCTAAATTGTTGCCCTCATAAGGCAAGCGGATCACCCTTGTGCTATGCGTTTGATTTAAGAAAAGCGGAAACTGCGGCAAATGAAATTGTTCCACCAATAAAGTGCGGTTGGTTTTTACTGAATTTTTATCATCGCCAACGTGATCGCCCAGATTAAAACTATCATAAGGCGCTTGGCTAACCCCACCTTGACGTAAGGTGGTGAAAGCGTGGATATTGGCTGGGGCTGCCCAGTTTGGTTTGAGTGCGTCCATTTTAGTAATCCAATTCATCTTTATGAGCAAGATAATCGGCTTTTAAGGCATTCACTAAGCCAACGAAATCCTCTGGTAATGGCGCATACCATTCCATTAATTCCCCTGTGATTGGGTGTTCCAAGCGTAACATTATGGCGTGCAACGCTTGACGTTTAAAATCTCGCAAAGTGGTGAGTAATTCCTCACTGGCATTTTTCGGTGGACGTGGGCGTCCGCCGTAAGTTTGATCGCCTAATAATGGGTGAGCGATATGCGCCATATGCACGCGAATTTGGTGAGTTCGCCCAGTTTCAAGGCGTAGGCGCAGGCGCGTGTAATTACGGAAACGTTCCATAATGCGATAATGCGTTACCGCAGGCTTACCCATTGGGTGAACCGCCATATGAGTACGTTTGGTTGGGTGGCGCGCCATTGGTTCGTCCACTGTGCCGCCTTGGGTCATAATGCCGTAAGCAATGGCTTCATATTCACGGGTGATTTTGCGTTTTTGCAGATCACGCACTAATTTAGTTTGTGCAGGAATGGTCTTTGCCACCACCATTAAGCCTGTGGTGTCTTTGTCTAAGCGGTGAACAATGCCCGCTCTCGGCACTTCTGCAATCGGCGGATAATGATAAAGCAAGGCATTGAGTACCGTGCCATTCGGGTTGCCTGCCCCAGGGTGAACCACCATATCTTTTGGCTTATTGATGACTAAAATATCATCATCTTCATACACAATATTGAGCGGAATATTTTCTGGCTCAAAACGGGTTTCATCTTCCACTTCAACATTGATGGTAATCTGTTCACCGCCATAAACTTTACTGCGTGGCACATTCACCACTTCACCGTTTACTTTCACCAGATCGCTTTCGATCCAAGTTTTTAAACGTGAACGAGAATAGTCTGGGAACATTTCCGCTAAGCTTTGGTCTAAACGTTGTCCCATTTGGCTTGGCAGAACTTCTGCCGATAAAGTAAGATATGCCATAAATAAATCCGTGAATAATTTGCTTATTTAGCAATGTGCTATAAAATACGGATCATTGTAACTTATTTATCATTGCTCGTAAAAAAGGAATCATCAATGCGTAAATTAAAATCTTTTACATTCGTTGCATTAGCTGCACTTGCCGTGAGTGCTTGTTCTAATTCATCAAAAGAGGTAGAGCAAGGCTCT
Organism: Avibacterium endocarditidis; assembly: GCF_002921145.1. Taxonomy (GTDB): domain Bacteria; phylum Pseudomonadota; class Gammaproteobacteria; order Enterobacterales; family Pasteurellaceae; genus Avibacterium; species Avibacterium endocarditidis. The sequence goes on along the minus strand of NZ_PQVI01000075.1, from coordinate 7,020 downwards.
GAACAAGAACTTTATGCCAAAGGGCAAACCTATTTACAAGACGGTGATTATTCCCAAGCGGTGCGCTATTTAGAAGCGGTAAAAAACCGTTTTCCTGCCGCAAATTACAGTGAGCAAACGCAGTTAGATTTAATTTATGCTTATTATAAATCGCAAGATTACACCAAAACCTTAGTAGCCGCAGAGCGTTTTTTACAGCAATATCCGAATAGTCCAAATGTAGATTATGTGATCTATATGGCAGGGCTAACCAATTTTGCCTCAGGTGAAAACTTCTTCCAAGATTTCTTTGGTGTTGATCGCGCAACCCGTGAAAACACAGCAATGAAAGCGGCGTTTGCAAACTTCCAAACCCTTGTAGATAATTTCCCTAATAGCACTTATGCGCAAGATGCCTTAGCAAGAATGGCTTATATTAAAGCCGCCTTGGCTCGCCACGAACTTGCCATTGCCAAATTCTATATGAAACGCAATGCTTATGTTGCCGTTGCCAACCGAGTAGTAGGAATGTTACAGCAATATCCTGACACCCAAGCCACTCTTGAAGCCTTGCCATTAATGAAAGAAGCTTATGAAAAAATGAATCTTCCTGAATTGGCAAAACAAACGGAAACCTTGATTCAGGCGAATAAAGATAAAAAATTCAGCGATGTTGAAAAACCGAAAGACTTTGAATTAAATAAACCAAAATCTTAGCAAATAATGATGAGAAAGCCTCTATATAACACATAGAGGTTTTTATTGCCTAATTTTTTAAGTGCGGTTGTTTTTTAAGAAAATTCATCAAAATTTGACCGCACTTTAATTTCTTTGTGCAGCTATGTAATGAATAATTTATTGGGAATTTAGGGGAAAGATAAATGATGGTGCCCCCAACAGGACTTGAACCTGTGACCAATCGATTATGAGTCGACTGCTCTAACCGACTGAGCTATGGGGGCGGTAAGAGTGTGCTGATTATAGTGAAATATCCTAGCAAAGTCTATCATTCACCAATTATGCGGCTTAAATTTGAACAAAAAAGCCTGATAATAAATCAGGCTTTTATTTAAGATAAATTATGCTTACTCATCTAAGAAACTACGCAAGGTTTCTGAACGGCTTGGATGGCGTAATTTGCGTAGCGCTTTAGCTTCAATTTGGCGGATACGTTCGCGGGTTACATCAAATTGTTTACCCACTTCTTCAAGCGTGTGATCCGTGTTCATATCAATACCAAAACGCATTCTTAACACTTTAGCTTCTCTTGGCGTCAAGCCCTCTAGCACTTCGTGTGTTGCAGCTTTCAAGCTCTGTGCCGTTGCAGAATCCAATGGTAATTCTAACGTGCTATCTTCAATGAAATCACCTAAGTGGGAATCGTCATCATCACCGATAGGGGTTTCCATTGAAATTGGCTCTTTGGCAATTTTTAGCACTTTGCGGATTTTATCTTCCGGCATTCCCATTCTTTCTGCTAATTCTTCCGGTGAAGCCTCACGCCCCATTTCTTGCAACATTTGACGCGAAATGCGGTTCAATTTGTTGATGGTTTCAATCATATGAACTGGGATACGAATGGTTCTCGCTTGATCCGCGATCGAACGCGTAATTGCTTGACGAATCCACCAAGTCGCATAAGTTGAGAATTTATAACCACGGCGATATTCAAATTTATCCACCGCTTTCATCAAGCCAATGTTACCTTCTTGAATAAGATCCAAGAATTGTAAACCACGGTTGGTATATTTTTTCGCAATAGAAATCACTAAACGCAAGTTCGCTTCAACCATTTCTTTTTTCGCACGGCGTGCTTTTAATTCACCTTGTGAAACCGCATCGCAAATATCACGAATTTGGCTAATGGTTAAACCGGTATCTTGTTCGATCTGCCCTAACTGAGTAATAGCCTGACGAATAGGTTCTTCATACTGAGCTAATTTTTCAGACCAATTTTTTCCTGCATTTAAGGCTTTTTCTAGCCACGCATCTTTGGTTTCGTGTCCAATAAATTCTTTTTGGAACGTGCCTTTTGGCATTTTAGCGTTATCTACTGCCATTTTTTGGATATGGCGTTCCTGCTGGCGTACGCGTTTCATCATATCGCGCATAGATAACACCAACATATCAAATTGTTTTGGCACTAGACGGAATTGTGTGAAGATCTCTGCCAAAATTTGAATTTGATCTCTTGCTTGTTTTTATGACGGCCGTGTTTTTCGATAGTATCTAGGGTTTTCTTGTGTTGCGCTTTTAGGGCTGCAAATTTTTCACGCGCCACTTCAGGATCAATGCTGTTATCAGAATCACTGTCATCGGAGGAATTACTCTCATCGCTTTCTTCATCTTCGTTTTCATCATCTTCCATTGAACCTGTTGAAACGCTTTCTTCATCATCTTCATCAGAAAGCATTTCGTGTTCATCTGATGCAGCTTCTTCAACGCCTGCATTGGGATCAACAAAACCTGTGATGAGATCCGCTAAACGCATTCCGCCTTCTTCCACTAACGCATATTGACGCAAGAGATCATTCAAGGCTTCTGGATAAGCAGCCACAGCAGTTTGTACTTCATTGATCCCTTCTTCAATGCGTTTGGCGATATCAATTTCCCCTTCTCGGGTTAAAAGCTCCACGCTCCCCATTTCACGCATATACATACGCACGGGATCGGTGGTTCGCCCTAACTCTGCTTCCACGCTAGATAACACTTGAGTGGCTTCTTCTACCGCATCTTCATCAGTGATATTTTCATTTAACATCAAATCATCGGCATCAGGTGCAGTTTCTAACACTTGAATGCCCATATCATTGATCATTTGAATGATGTCTTCAATTTGATCTGCATCGACAAGTTCTTCTGGCAAATGGTCATTCACTTCAGCATAAGTAAGATAACCTTGCTCTTTCCCTTGTGCGATTAACAGTTTTAATTGAGATTGTGGATTTTGCTCCATATCCATATTATATATCCGCCTCGATGTGTAATTGTGGGAGATAAAATGGCTTTAATTTTATCACCCTTATGTTGGATTAACTATTTATTTTGCTGTTTTTTCAATAATAATTGTGCGAGCGCCTGCCGTTCTTGCTCATTTAAGCCTTCTGTGCGCTCTTTTGCGATAAGCATTTCGATATTTTTATCCATCAACTGCAAATAAAAATAACGTAGGGTTTCACGAAATGTTTCTTCGATTTTATCCTCATCGACTAAATGATCCCACACGGCAAGAATTTCAAGGGGGCGAAAATATTCCGTATCACGGTAATGTTCTAAAATTTGTGCGGCGGTAATCCCCACACGCTCACGGCAAAGTGCGGTGATTTTTTCAAACAAATCTAGCCCTGCTTCATTGAGTACCGATAGAACACTTAAATTTTCTGGCACAATTTGGATCAATTCAGGATTTTGCAACAGTAATGCAATCAACACGCGCATTGGCGTGCGTTTCACCGCATTTTGTTTCGGCGATGATGAATGATTTTCTTTTTGTGCCGGGATTAAATGCTCGATCTGCGCTTCATTAAAGATCCCCAATTTTTGCGCCAAAAGCTGACGCAATGATAAACGCAGTAATTCGCCAGGAATTCGGCTAATCAATGGCACAGCAAGGGCAGCAAGTTTTCCCTTACCTTCTTTACTGGAAAAATCCACCTGCGAACTTAGGGTAGAAAACATAAAATCGCTCAATGGTTGCGCCTGACGAATATAGTCCTCAAAGCCGTCTTTGCCATATTGGCGAATAAAGGTATCGGGATCTTCCCCATCGGGCAGAAAAATAAACTTAATTTGCCGCCCGTCTTCTAAAAAAGGCAGCGCATTTTCCAACGCACGCCACGCAGCATCACGCCCTGCACGGTCTGCATCGTAACAACAAATAAGCTGTTCGGTGGAACGAAATGCAAGCTGAATTTGCTCCGCTGTAGTGGCTGTCCCTAATGACGCCACGGCATAATCCACGCCAAATTGCGCCAATGCCACCACGTCCATATAGCCCTCTACCACCAGCAACATTTCAGGGCTGTCATTCACTTGTAATGCTTCAAACAAGCCATAAAGCTCACTACCTTTGTGGTAGGTCATACTTTCTGGCGAGTTCAAATATTTCGGCTTTTCATCACCCAACACTCGTCCGCCAAAGGCAATGGTTCGCCCACGGCGATCACGAATAGGAAACATAAGACGATTACGAAAACGATCGTAAACATCTTGTTTTTCATTGCGCGACAACATTCCTACATCAAACAATTTTTGCCGATCTTCTTGATTACGCCCAAACTGATTTAACACGGCGCTAAATTGGTTTGGCGAAAAACCGATTTGAAAGCGTTCAATCACTTCGGTGGATAAACCGCGTTTTTGCACATAGGATTGCGCAGGAATATTTTGTGGAAGTTGCTGATGATAAAACACCGCGATCTCTTGCATTAGCTGGTAAAGATCTTTCTTGGTACGATAATTGGCTTGTGGTTTATTCTTACCATCAAAGTGCGGTGATTTTTCGTAAGGAATTTCTAAGCCTAAATGATTCGCTAGCTCCTCCACCGCTTCGATAAATTCCAGTTTTTCATATTCCATTAAAAAACTAATGGCATTACCGTGCGCGTGGCAACCAAAGCAATGGTAAAACTGTTTTTTCGGACTCACGGTAAAGGAAGGCGTTTTCTCGTGATGAAAAGGACAACAAGCCTGATATTCACGCCCTGCTTTTTTCAGCTTAACCCGTGAATTAATCAATTCGACAATGTCAGTTCTGGCAAGAACATCATCAATAAATGAACGTGGAATATGGCCTGCCACAATAATTTCCTCTCGTTTTCAATCAACACAGAATTTAGCAAGATAGATCTAAGATAATAAGAAATGGCGCAGCTAAAAACACAAAACCGTGATTCCAAAAGGTTTCACGGCCTGCTTAACTCGAGTTTAATTAAAAAAAATTTTTAATAATTATTAGTATAAACGTACGTTACGTGCATTTTCACGAGCAACGCGTTTTGCGTGGCGTTTAGCACGAGTTGCGTTTTCACGTTTACGAATTGTTGTTGGTTTTTCGTAAAATTCACGGCTACGAACTTCCGCTAAGATTCCCGCTTTTTCACAAGCGCGTTTGAAACGACGTAATGCTACGTCAAATGATTCATTTTCACGAACTTTAATTACCGGCATAAGCCATCACCTCAATATGGATTAATATTTTGCAAAATTTAGACCGTTTCGTTTCGATAAACGGCTTATTCAAATTAATAAGGGTGGCAATTTTAATTCAAATTAACCGCAAAAGCAAAGAAAAGATCCAATTTTTGTTGAAATTCTGCCTTTCCCTAAACGGAAAAATGATCGCCAACTGGTGAAAATACAATAAACAGGGTAAAATCAGCCAAGTTTTTCCCATATAAAAAGAGAGAAAAAATGCGAATTTTAGGCATTGAAACATCTTGTGATGAAACAGGTGTGGCGATTTATGATGAAAATGATGGGCTTATCGCCAACCAACTTTACACCCAAATTGCGTTGCATGCCGATTATGGTGGCGTTGTGCCAGAATTAGCTTCGCGCGATCACATTCGGAAAACTGCCCCCCTTATCCAAGCGGCATTGCAAGAAGCCAATTTATCAGCGCAAGACATTGACGGCATTGCCTACACTTGCGGGCCGGGATTAGTGGGCGCGTTATTGGTGGGTTCAACCATTGCACGTTCCCTCGCCTATGCGTGGAATGTGCCAGCCATTGGCGTTCATCATATGGAAGGGCATTTGCTCGCGCCAATGTTAGAAGAAAATGCACCGCACTTTCCTTTTGTCGCCTTGCTTGTTTCAGGTGGACATACTCAGCTTGTGCGCGTAGATAGCGTAGGGCAATATGAGGTGCTAGGCGAAAGCATTGATGATGCGGCAGGTGAAGCTTTTGATAAAACCGCAAAATTGCTCGGTTTAGACTACCCTGGTGGTGCAGCCTTAGCACGCTTAGCGGAAAAAGGCACGCCAAATCGCTTTACCTTTCCGCGTCCAATGACTGATCGCCCTGGGCTAGATTTCAGTTTTTCAGGCTTAAAAACCTTTGCTGCAAATACCATCAATCAAGCGATTAAAGAAGAAGGCACGCTCACTGAACAAACCAAAGCGGATATTGCTTATGCTTTCCAACAAGCGGTGGTAGAAACCTTAGTGATCAAATGTCGCCGCGCCTTGCAAGAAACGGGCTTTAAACGCCTAGTGATCGCAGGTGGTGTGAGTGCGAATCAACAGTTGCGCCAAGCCTTGAGCGAATTAATGACACAACTAAGCGGCGAAGTGTTTTATCCGCAGCCGCAATTTTGTACCGACAACGGTGCAATGATTGCCTACACTGGCTTTTTACGTCTTAAACACGGTGAACATTCCTCTTTAGAAATTGAAGTAAAACCACGCTGGGCAATGACTGAGCTGAGCGAAATAAAATAAAATAAGCTAAGCGAAATTAAACAAGCTGAGTGAAATTAAACAAGCTGAGTGAAATTAAACAAGGATAATTTATGCAAAATCAACAATCTAACGCAATGCGCGCAGCTGGGATCGGCTGCGTTCTTATGCTTCTTCTTATCGCCTTTGCTTTGATTAAACTCCCTACCGCACAGGTGATGGATTACCTTACCCTTGCAGGCCAATGGGTGGGACAAGGCACAACCATTGGCATTTTAATGCTCGCTACCCTGCCACCACTAACGGGGCTGGTGTTTTACTTGATTTGGAAATGGCTAACAAAATAACCGCACTTTATTATGGCTAATTACTATGGCTAAACTTTATTTTTACTATTCTACGATGAACGCGGGGAAATCCACCACCCTGCTGCAATCAGATTACAACTACCGCGAACGGCAAATGAATACGCTAGTTTACACCGCGGCGATTGATGATCGCTTTGGCGTGGGCAAAGTGACTTCACGCATTGGCATTAGCCAGCAGGCGAAATTATTTCATAAGGAAACGGATCTGTTTGCCGAAATCGCCCTGCATCTTGAACAAGAAAGCCTGCATTGTATTTTGGTGGACGAAGCA
>NZ_PQVI01000074.1 GCF_002921145.1 Avibacterium endocarditidis | reverse complement strand
ATTACGAATTTTTGATAGATCTTCTAGCACTTGACGCGGATCTTCCACATCTTGCAATAATGGACGTTTTTTATCACGTTGAGTACGTTGGAATTGTTTTTCCACTTGTGGTTTCTAAATAGATCACAATGCCACGCGCAGAAAGTGATTGCGGTTTTCTTTGACATCACCGCACCGCCGCCTGTGGAAAGCACAATGCCTTGTTTTTGTGTTAATTCATTAATAATACGTTCTTCGCGTTTGCGGAAGCCTTCTTCACCTTCAACATCAAAAATCCAGCTAATGTCAGCGCCAGCACGTTGTTCAATTTCCGCATCTGTATCAATAAAATCCATTCCTAACATTTGCGCTAATTGACGACCAATAGTGCTTTTCCCTGCTCCCATTGGGCCTACTAAGAAATATTACGTTTCTCTGCCATTTTTCGTTGTTCTTCTTTAATAAATTTAAAATAATTGATCTTTCCGACAAATAAAAGACAACCACAAAATCAAATATGGTTGCTAAAAGATCACCCAAAAATAATGGGGATTATCTCAATAAATGCCCACCTTTTTCAACCGTCAAAGCAGATTTATTTACCAGATTTGTGCGAAATCTTGCTAGAAGATGACGAAGTGCGGTGATTTTTTGGCGGATTTTTCACCGCACTTTGTTTTTCTGCCTGTTGCCCTTTTTTGATCAAATGCGGTGTGACGAAAATCACCAATTCCCGTTTTTGATGGCGCTCTACTTCCTTACTAAACAAACGTTTAATCACTGGAATATCACCTAGCACAGGCACTTTATCTAAGGCTTTGGTAATGGTATCGTGGAAGATGCCACCTAGCACAATGGTTTCTCCATCTTGTGCAAAAACTTGCGTGTTAATTTCTTGCTTATCAATAGCAATGACTTCGTTTTCGCCATAAGCCACACGTCCACCAGGGGCATTTTGGCTCACCACCAAATCCAACAAAATGCCGTTATTTTTGGATAAATGTGGCGTTACTTCTAGCCCCAGCACCGCTTCGCGAAACTCAATGCTCTGGCTGTCATTTTTATTATTATTCACCACATAAGGAATTTCCGTCCCTTGCTTAATGCTCGCACTTTTCTTATTAGTGGTAAGCAAACTTGGGCTAGCGATAATTTCTACGCTATTTTCTCGCTCCAAGGCGGTTAATTCTAAATCAAGCAATCTTCCATTGATTTTGGCAATCTGCAATGCCACCGATCCTGCGGGGGTGTTAGTAGTAGCGAAATTGACGTTGAGATTATCAGTAATATTGGCAAAACCGTTCGCATTTAGGCTACCCATTACTTTATGGCTTGCATCTGTTGGCGTAAAAATTCCCCAACGCACGCCAAGTTCTTTCAAACTTTCATCACTAATGGTGACAATGCGCGCTTCAATGGCGATCTGTTCAATGGGCTTATCCATTTCCGTAACCAAGCGTTTCATTTGGTTTAATACGGCTTTTTCATCTTTAATAATCAATAGGTTACTGCGATCATCAAAACTCATACTGCCATTTGCTGAAAGCAACGAGCCACTGCCCGAAGTGAGCGTTTTCATCACTTCAGAAGCTTTGGCATAGTGCAATTTTATTGTCATTGTTGATAATCTGGGAACTGTTGGCTCAGGCAATGTATCTACAAATTCAATAGGAAAGTTATTGGCTACTTCTGGCAAAGAATTTTGCGAGGCTTTACTGAGATAATAAATACCGTTTTCCTGCCAGAATTGGAGCTGTTTTATTTTGGCAACCACTTGCAAAAATTGCGCGAGGGTTGTTTGTTGCAGTTGTAACGAAATTGAACCTTGCAATTCGTCATCGATCACTAAATTAACCTTCTGTTGTGCTGCGAGCTGTTGCACGGTCTGTACCAAAGGGGCTTGCTGTAAGCGAATTGAAAAGGTTTCGCTTGGTTTTTCGCTTGCGCTGGCAAATAATGAAAAACTCAGAAAAAACGCACCGCACTTTAATAATCGCATTTTTTTTCTCCTAAAAGGTTAAATAAACAAATTGTGATTGCATACAGTCAAAAAGTGTAATTTGCTGTGGTGAAATATCCTTAATCTGCAATCTTTCTTGTGCAACCACATCTTCCTTTTGAATAAGCATAACCTGTTGATTCTTATCAGTAAAAATTGCTTTGTTGTTTTCTGGAAACTGAATGATTCCAACTAACTTGAGCTGTTGAAAAGAAGCCTCTTCAGCCAAGATTTTTTTATGTGTAGGGCAATTTGTAGAACTTGGCTGAGCAACGATTGCCGCCTGTGCTGTGCGCTGTGTTTTATCAAAAGGATCTTGTGCAGAAACAAAGGGGCTGAGTAGTATGAGAAAAAGAAACGCTTTTTTCATTGTTTATCCTTGGGTAAAGAAAGTTTAAACCGAACTTCTGTGATTAGTGAGAGTTGTGAAAGCGGGCTTTCGCGTGTTTTGTAAATATGCAGTTGTAATACATTGAGTTGCGGTGTGCGCTTTAAAAGTGCGGTCAAAAATTGATGTAAATTATTGAAATTGCCGACTAATTGCATTGTTAAATAAGGTGCTTGGTAAAAATCCCATTGGCTATTTTTTACTTGTAGTTGAAAATCCTGTGGACGCAAAACTTGATTTATTTGGGCAATATCGCTTGTGAGTTCAGGTGTAAACGTATTTTGTGTATTTTGTTGTAGTGAGCTTAAAATTTGTTTTTGATGTGCCAAATCTTGTTCTAATTGCAGAATTTGGCGATCTGTTTGGCTATTTTGTTGTTGAATTTGCTGATATTCCATAATCCAAAAAGACACAGGCAAAAAGGTAAAAATCAGTAATAGAGCGTATTGCTTGGTAGCTGAAAGCTGGGCGAGCTTGCCGAGTAAATTATGCGGATTATTAAAAATTTGCTTCATCATCTTGTTCATTTTTTAATTGAAATTCAAAAGTCAGCTGTGAACCTGTGGGCTGAAATTGCGTGAGTTGTGAATGGCTAAATAGCGCTAATTGCGTGATGCGTTGCTGTAATTGCTCAAATTCTTGTTGATCTTCTGTAAAACCATTGAGCAATAATTTTTCTTGCGTAAGCGCCACGTCATTTAATTCTCCCTGTTGCAAAGGAAGCGCAGCAAGCCAGTCTAAAAATTGAATAACCTCTTGCGATGGCAAACTTTGTTGTTCTTGCTGATAAACATAGTGTTGTCTTAAGGCACTAATCTGCTCAATAGTTTGGTTTAAATTTTGCGAAAATGTTTCATATTGCGCATTCTTTTGTGGTGCGATGGCTTGTTCTGCTTGTAAAACGTTGAACATCGTAAGGTGGCAAGCAAAGCTTATAGCGAAACAAATTCCTGCTCGCATTAATAATTTTTTCATATTTTTATGATGTGCCGCCAATCGCCACGGTAGCAAATTAATCGCCATTTGTTTCTCCTTTCTGCTGCCAGAAAGATTGTTGCCATAAGGCATTTCCTAAGGCTATAAAGGGGAAATCTGTTTCGACTTTCTGCCAGTGTTCATGCAAGGCGTTTGGTAAATCATTGCAATAGTAATAAATTTGCTCAGGTTGCAAGGAATAACGCTGGCAGAACATTTCAGCAAGTGCGGTGAGATTTTTGTCAGTTTGTTGCATAAATTGAACCGCTGAGGCGTTGGGCTGAACGGCAAAGGTGTGTTGCTTATCTTGGTAAAGAAAAAGCACCTGTTTTTCCGTGCTAACCCCTGTGAGATATTGAAAGGCTCGGATTATCGCGTGGATACAGCAATCCAACACTTGAATAGGAAAAGGGCGTAAGCGTTGAGATAATCCAAAGCTGTTGTTTTTTATGGCAAAAATACTCATCTTAAAGCCCTGTTTAAGTGGTTCTGATTGATAATCAAACCAGATTTCTTCAAGGGGAAGGGGTAATTCTTGCGATAATAAAAATCGACATTGTTGCTCACATTCTGTGGCAGTTAAAATTTGTGGCAATAGGAGATTTTTGATCCAAGTGTATTGTGGTGAAATTGCGGTGATAAATTTTATTGTTTTCAAGGAATTATTGCCTGATTGTGGTATAAGCTGCGCGGCAAGTTGTGGCAAGGAAATTGGTGAAGATAGGGTACTGGCGTGTGGTTGATTTTTTTCATCAAACCAAACACATTCATAATTTTCACCTTGTTTCCACACACCAACTTGTTTTTGTGTGGTGAAATTATTCGTTTTCTTCATTCTTCCTACTCAAATATTCATTTTAAATGCACTTTTAGCTTTGGATTTCCTTGACTAAACTTTATACTTACGTTTTAAGGAAGTAGTTAAGCTAAAATCTTGGGTTTTAGTTTTTCTGATTTTTTTCAATTTTGCACGAATGAAGAGAGAATTTTACGATGCGGATCGCAAAATTAATTTTAAGTAGCTTGCTGACAATGATCATTTTAGGTTGTGTTGTCGTAGGAATTATTTATGTTCAACTAAAATCAGGCTTGCCAAGTGTAGATTCCCTAAAAACTGTGGAATTACAGCAGCCGATGCAGATTTATACCGCTGACGGCAAACTCATTGGTGAAGTGGGCGAACAGCGCCGTATTCCCGTGAAACTTAATGACGTACCAAAAAAATTAATTGAGGCGGTGCTTGCCACAGAAGATAGTCGTTTTTATGAACATCACGGTTTAGATCCTGTGGGCATTGCTCGTGCGGTGAGTGTTGCGATTACTAAAGGCGGTGCATCACAAGGGGCGAGTACCATTACTCAACAGCTCGCGCGTAACTTCTTCTTAACGCCAGAAAAAAATATTGTGCGTAAAGCGAAAGAAGCCATTTTGGCGATTGAAATTGAAAACACCCTAAGCAAAGATGAAATTTTAGAACTATATTTGAACAAGATTTACCTTGGCTATCGCGCTTATGGTGTGGCGGCGGCTGCGAAAACCTATTTCGGGAAATCGCTCGATCAGCTCACCTTATCAGAAATGGCGGTGATCGCAGGCTTGCCAAAAGCACCTTCCACAATGAATCCGCTCTATTCTCTTAAACGTGCAACGGCACGCCGTAATGTGGTGCTAGGGCGAATGTTAGAAATGCAATACATCAGCAAAGCGGAGTATGATGAAGCTATCAATGAGCCTATCGTAGCGCGTTATCACGGTGCGCAATTAGATTTTAAAGCAGATTATGTTACTGAAATGGTACGCCAAGAAATGGTGAAACGCTTTGGTGAAGAAATGGCTTATAGCAGTGGCTATAAAGTCTATACCACCGTGCTTTCTCAAGATCAAGCTGAAGCACAGAAAGCCGTGCGTGATAATTTGCTAGCCTATGATAGACGACACGGCTATCGTGGTGCGAACACTTTATGGAAAAAAGATGAGAACCCTTGGGATGAAGATAAAATCATTGATGCACTGAAAAAGCTACCCAATTCCGATCCCTTAGTACCCGTTGCTGTACTAGAAAACAGCAAAGCAGGAACAAAAGTATTATTCGATGATGGCACTCACCTTACCCTTTCAACAAAAGCAATGCAATGGGCGGGTAAAAAGCAACCCAAAGCTGGCGAACAAATTTGGTTGCGCAAAGCAAGTAATGGGGAGTGGCAACTATCTCAAATCCCTGAAGTGAATTCAGCCTTGGTATCATTAAACAGTGATAACGGTGCAATTGAAGCGTTAGTAGGTGGATTTAGCTTTGAACAAAGTAAATTTAACCGTGCTACCCAATCTCTCGTACAAGTAGGCTCATCAATTAAGCCATTTATCTATGCTGCAGCCATTGAAAAAGGCCTTACCTTATCCAGTGTATTACAAGACTCCCCTATCGTAATAAAAAAACCTGGTCAAAAGGTATGGACTCCGAAAAATTCGCCAAATCGCTATGATGGCCCAATGCGTCTGCGTGTGGGCTTAGGACAATCAAAAAATATGATTGCCATCCGTGCTATTCAAATGGCTGGCATTGATTTTACTGCCGATTTTTTACAACGTTTTGGCTTCCAACGAGATCAATATTTCGCCAGCGAAGCGCTCGCTTTAGGCGCTGCGTCATTTACCCCTCTTGAAATGGCGCGTGCTTATGCGGTGTTTGATAACGGTGGTTTCTTGGTAAATCCTTACCTTATTGAAAAAATCCTTGATAATAGCGGCAAAGAGCTGTTTGTTGCGAATCCACAAATTGCTTGTGTTACCTGTGATAACATTCCTGTAATTTATGGGGAAACTGAAAAATTAGACGGGTTTAAAAATCTTGATTTAGAGCAGCCTGATAATTTAGTTTCTACGGACAGCAGCACCAATGGTGAAGAGCTAGATCAAGATGAGCAACCTAATGACATTCCAGAACTTGATCGCCAAAATAAAAATTAGATGAAAACGCAATTGATTTTATGGCGCAAGATAAAAAAGCCAACGACCAAGTGCAGTATGCACCTCGCGTAGTTAGTGGTGAATTAGCTTTCTTAATTCGTAGTGCATTGAATACCGCAATTTATGGTGAACAAGGTCTAGGCTGGAAAGGAACAAGTTGGCGAATGGCAAATCAAATTAAGCGTTCGGATATTGGTGGAAAAACAGGGACAACCAATAATTCAAAAGTGGCTTGGTATGCCGGTTTCGGGGCAAATATTACCACCGCCGTTTATGTTGGCTTTGATGACAACAAACGCAATTTAGGTAAAGGTGAAGCGGGCGCACAAACTGCAATGCCAGCTTGGATTGATTATATGAAAACGAGCTTAAGAGATGTGCCAGAGCGTAATCTTCCACTGCCACAAAATATTATCGAAAAGCGTATTGATACGGGTTCAGGGTTGCTTTCTAACAGTGGTGGACGTAAAGAATACTTCATCAAAGGCACAGAGCCTAAACGCGCCTATGTTAAAGAGCGTGGTTATTATGTCCCACCTGAATTGCTAGAGCGTCTAAATGGTGGAGTGAAATCCTCTGAACAACAAGAATTATTCTAGTACAACACTACCGATAGGATAAAAAACAAAGTGCGGTTGTTTTTTCAAGAATTTTTCTAATCTGAAAAGAAAAGACCTAGCGAAATAGCTAGGTCTTTTTTATGCGGAAGATAAATTAAAGAATATCCAACAATTCCACTTCAAACACTAATGTGCTAAATGGTGGGATTGATGCACCTGCACCGCGTTCGCCGTAGGCGAGGTTGTGAGGGATGGTGAGTTTCCATTTTGAGCCAACTGGCATCATTGAAAGAGCTTCAACCCAACCTGGGATTACGCCACTTACTGGGAATTCCGCTGGCTGACCGCGTTGCACGGAGCTGTCGAATACCGTGCCGTCTGGCAATGTTCCTGTGTAGTGAACGCGTACTTGATCTTGTTTGCTTGGAATTTTGCCGTTACCTTCCACTAATACTTCATATTGCAAGCCTGAATCGGTAACTTTTACGCCGTCTTTTTTTGCGTTCTCGGCTAAATAGGCTTTGCCTGCTTCCTCAATCTGCTTAAATTGAGCTTTAGCGGCTTCGGCAGCCTCTTGTTGAAGTTGTTGTAATGCTTGGCTGACTTCGTTGAAATCAATCGCAGGTGGGTTTTGATTTAATGCGTCAAAAATCCCTTTCGCAACCGCTTCTGCTTTAACGGCTAATTTGCTATCAACTAATTGCTGACCGATTTGTAAACCGATTCCGTAACTGCCTTTGGCTGAAACATCATCTAAAGACACTTGATTAAAAAATTGTTCTGACATTGTTTTTTCCTTTTATTGAATAAATAAATTTTATCGCGACGATGTTGGAGTTAAGCCATTAGTGCTTTTTATAGCCCAACACTTCGCCCATATGCACAGGCACATCAACGGCTAACTGTTCCGCGAGGGTGATTTTATCCGCTTGGAATAAGTTAATCACCGTTGAGCCAAGTTGAAACGCGCCCATTTCTTGCCCTTTGGCTAATTTCACCGCGTTATCGCCCTCGTACGTCCACACTTTTACTTCATTGGCTCGTGGTGGATTAATCACCCCCGCCCATTGTGTACTAATGCTCGCTGTGATGGTTGCCCCCACTAAAATTTGTACCATTTGCCCAAATTCGGTATCAAACACACAAATCACACGTTCATTACGGGCAAATAAATTGGGGATATGCTCCGCTAAGAATGGGTTCACGGAAAAAAGTACGCCCGGTACATAAATCATTTTGCGTAATGTGCCATCGCAAGGCATATGTACACGATGATAATCTCTCGGTGAAAGGTATATTGTGGCGAATTCACCATTTTTAAAGGCCTCAACCAATTCTTTATCATTAGCCAGCAGATCGGCAAGGCTAAAATCCTGTCCTTTGGCTTGTAATAAACGATCTTCATCAATATGCCCGAGCTGGCTCACGCGGCCATCTGCGGGTAAACAAAGTGCTGTAGGATTTTCATCAATTTTTCTCGCCCCTTCCGCTAAAGGACGGATAAAAAATTCATTAAAGGTCGCATAATCATTAAAATTTGGTTTCAGCGCTTCTTGCATATTAACTTGGTATTTTTTCGCGAATAATTTAATCACTAAATGGGTTAGCGCTCCCCAACGTTGCTTTGCAAACCAACCAGCAAGCTGGGTTAAATAAAGTTGCGGCATTACATATTGAAAAGCCACTTTTACACGTTGCCAATACGTTAAAGGCATTTGCGTTTTTAATGTCATAAGGTTTTCCTTTGTTAAAATGGAAGGGCGATTATATCAACTTATCCTACTTGTGCAACGATATGCGGATTTTGCCTTGATTTATCGCAGGAATGGGGGTAGTGTTCACAAATCTTAAATTTTATTATATTTTCTCGATTGACGCTCCATCGGGTTCCCTTCAGTCTTGCCCGAATGGAAGTTAAATTTTTAGGCGAAAAAAATTGTAATTTTGTGTAGCGAAGCGAAACAAAATCT
>NZ_PQVI01000073.1 GCF_002921145.1 Avibacterium endocarditidis | reverse complement strand
TCCATACGCATAGCGTATGGTTTATAGCTAGACTTTGTCTAGCTATAATGAAAAAGGGCGATAGCATTCGCCCTTATTTGGGAGGGATTATTTTCTTACGGCAATCGCTTCAATCTCTAAACCCACATCTTTTGGCAATCGAGCCACTTCTACGCAAGAACGCGCAGGGAAATTAGGGTGATTATTTTCTTTAAAGAAACGTTCATATTCTGCATTTACTGTAGCAAAATCATTCAAGTCTTTAACAAAAACTGTCGTTTTCACAATATCAGCCACAGTTAAACCCGCTTGTTCAATAATAGCTTTCACATTTTCTAAAGATTGGCGTGCTTGAGCCACAATATCCACCGGCACTTCACCTGTTGCAGGATTTACCGGAATTTGCCCAGAAGTTAGCACTAAATTGCCTAAATCCACCGCTTGTACATAGGGCCCAATCGCCACTGGCGCTTTTTCGGTATGAATAATTTTTGTCATTTTATTTCCTTTTATTGAATGAAAAGATGGTTTTATTCTATGCAATCTTGCCGAAAACTGAAAGGAAAATCTATTTATAATGGGAGATTAATCTCCCATTATATTTGATATTTTGGTATCAAAAATCTTCTTCATGTCCCCTTACACACCATTTTCCCCACCAAAAAATCAATCACCGCCGCTACGCGTTTAATCTTTTGGCTGGCTTGTGGGTAATACAAATAAACAGGTGGATAATTGCGCCAATAGTCGGTTAATACAGGGATAAAGTCGTTTTTATCGGGCAATTGCTGATGAATGGACGTGAATAAACGCCCGATGCCCAAGCCAGCGCGCACGCCGTCTGCGATGGTGTCGATGTCGTTGCAGATGATTGGCGTAGGCATTTCCACGCTTGCGCTTTCGCCGCCTTGTTCCAAAATCAGCGGCAGGATTTGTCCTGTGGTGATGAAGCGATAGCCGATCAGTCGGTGTTGATGCAGGTTATCTCTTTGCGGTTCGCCATATTGTTGCAGGTAATTTTTGGAAACATATAGCCCCTCTTGGAAAGATGGCAGTAATTGACGCGCTACCATATTTTCATCAATTTTATCGCCAAAGCGAATGCCCAAATCATAGCCTGCTTGTACCAAATCCACCGTACCGTCATAGACGGAAATGTCCAAGCAAATATGCGGATAACGCTGGTTAAATTCGGCTAAATAAGGCTGAATAATCAAACGGTACGCAAAACGCGAAAGGGTGATTTTCACCAAGCCTGCGGGTTCGTGTTCTTCGATGATCAGCGCGTCAAAGCTGTGTTCCAGCTGTGCCATTAATGAACCCGTTTGGTTCAACAATCGTTGTCCCGCATCCGTTAGCACCACACGCCGAGTGTTTCGCCAAAACAGTGGCATATCCATTTTTTGTTCCAGCAATTTCAATGCCTGACTAGCAGAAGGTGTGGTCATTCCCAATGTGCGAGCCGCTTCGCTGATGCTGCCAGCACGGGCAATGGCGTGGAAAATACGCAGTTGTTGGTAGGTTGAGCTATCCATTGTTAGTTTTTACCTAATTCTGTTTTAGTTATTGTTAGTCTAGTTTAATCAATGGCGCAAGTCTATACTACGCATCAAATTCATTCAGAACGCAATAAGGAACAAAAATGAACTCAGTATTAATTATTTCAGGACACCCCGATTTAGAGCATTCTGTGGCGAATCGTGAAATTCTCGCTCAACTCGAAAAAGCCTTGCCACAAGCCGAAATAGTGCGTTTGGACTTGGTTTATCCAAATTACCAAATTGATGTGGCGGCGGAGCAGAACCGCTTGCTCAATGCGGACACAATCGTGTTGCAGTTCCCTTTTTATTGGTATAGCTATCCTGCACTGTTGAAAAAATGGGTGGACGATGTGTTTGTGTATGGCTTTGCGCACGGCAGCACGGGCGGCAAATTGGCGGGCAAAAAATTGCTTATCTCTTTCACCACGGGCGCAGCGGCGGAGCAATATCAGCCTGACGGTGCAATGCATCACACAGTAGAACAATTTTTACCCGCATTTCAACAGCTTGCGAACCTTTGCCAAATGCAGTGGCTACCGCCTGTGTATTCCAATGGAATGATGATAATTCCGAATGTCAGCACTGCGGAACAGCTTGCAGCAGTGCGTGAGAAAGCCCTTGATCACGCAACACGCTTAGTTAAAACCATTCAAGATTAAGGAAAGTGCGGTATGTTTTTAGTACAAATTTCATTAGATCCCACAAATAACACCGTGAATGCCTTGTTAGAAGAGCATCGAGCTTGGCTGAAAAAGTATGCGGAAGCGGGCGTATTCCTGCTATTTGGCCCATACGCAGATCACAAAGGCGGTTTGATTATCGTCCAAGTGGAAAATGAAGCCGCTTTGCAAGCGATTCTGGCGGAAGACGTGTATTTCCATAAACAGTTAGCGGATTATCAGGTTCGTGAGTTTGCTGCCAAATTTATCGCAAATGATTTAATAGAAATGGCAAATTAAGCGAAATCACGCCAAACAAGCTTTCAGACGGCCTTATCAAATGCTTATGCCGTCTGAAAAAAAGAAATAAAAATCTCATAAAATTTGCCCGCACTTAACATTTGGTCAAATCTTTCTCTCTCGCAAAATAGGAGCAAAAAATGCAAAATATTCAAGATAAAGTCGTCATCATCACAGGCGCATCATCAGGTATTGGCGAAGCCACCGCCTATAAACTGGCAGCAGCAGGCGCAAAAATCGTCTTGGGCGCGCGCCGTGAAGACAAGCTCAAAGCCATTGCCGACAAAATCGCGCAAAACGGCGGTGAAGCCGCTTACCGCGTGACGGACGTAGTCAAAGCCGAAGACAATCAAGCCCTTGTACAGCTTGCCAAAGACCGTTTCGGCAAAGTCGATGCCATCTTCCTCAACGCAGGCCTCATGCCCAGCTCGCCGCTTTCCGCATTGGAAACCGGCAATTGGAATGCCATGGTGGACGTGAACATCAAAGGCGTATTGAACGGCATTGCCGCCGTCTTGCCCACTTTTGAGGCACAAAAATCAGGGCATATTCTCAGCACCTCATCAGTGGCAGGGCTGAAAGTCTATGCAGGCGCGGCGGTATATTGCGGCACCAAATGGGCAGTAAAAGCCATCATGGAAGCCTTGCGGATGGAATCCGCCCAAGCGGGCACCCATATCCGCACCACCACCCTCTATCCTGCCGCCGTGCAGTCAGAATTGGTCGCAGGCATCACCAACGAACAGGTTTCCAAAGGCTATCGTGAACTGTACGACACGTACGAAATCCCTGCCGACCGTGTCGCCAATGCCGTGCTGTTTGCTCTAAGCCAGCCAGAAGACACCGACATCAGCGAAATCACCATTGGCCCAACCACCCAGCCTTGGTAATTCAATCAATCGCACGAAAGACGGCGGAAAGCATGCGTTTTCCGCCGTCTTTTTGAGGAAAAACCATGAAAAAAATCATGACCGCATTTGCCCTTTCAGCCAGCCTCAGCGTTCAGGCAGCCCCCATCATGAACTTCTTTGAACTTGGCATTGCCGAAGGCCAAAACGCCGATTATGAAAAAGTCGCCGAATACAATATCCAAACCTCCCTCAAAAACGAAAAAGGCACACTGGCGATGTATGCCGTGCAGCCGAGCGAACAGCCCGATATGGCATATATGATCGAAATCTATGCCGATGATGCGGCATACCAAACCCACCGCGAATCGCCACAATACCAAGCCTTTTTAGCCCAGTCGCCCACCATTTTGACCGACCACAAAGTGTTCACCCCGCTTGTGCCACAATTTTTAGGCGACAAAAAAGTGCAAGCCACCGCGCCCTATCGCACCAATTTGGTGATGGTGGAAGTGAAACCGCAACACAACGCCGACTTTAAACGCATCGTCAGCCAAGAAATGGCACAATCACTCGAAACCGAAAACGGCGTACTGGCAATGTATGCCGCCACCTATCAAAATCAACCCAACAAATGGCTGTTTTTTGAAATCTACGCCGATGATGCCGCCTACCAAGCCCACCGCCAAACACCCCATTTCCAAGCTTACCTCAAAGACACCGCGGCAATGCTGGAAAGCAAAGATTATCGAACCGTTCAACCGCTGTATCTTGGCAATCAAGGCGGGGTGAGTTGGACGGCGAGATAGGTGGCTGCCTGAAAATAGGTATTTTCCACAAGATTTTTAGCCATTATTCAATACAGAAGAGCAAATAAAGATAGAGCGATATGCTTGGATTTTGTAATCCATCCTGCAATTATTTATGTTTAAAAATGATTGAGATCTTCTAAAATAACTTTCATTTTATTGGCTAATTGGCTCAATTCGGTGAAAGTGTCATAAATACCGTCTTCAGATAAAACGTGATAGTGATTATTCGTTTCAATGGGAAAGTCCGCCATTTTTTCGTGTAATGCGAGCCATTGTTGAGAGGAATAAAAGGTTTGAAGCGTTTTGGCAAGATGGGCGGCTTGTTGCCATTTGGCGATGTCTTTTTGAAAAACGTCGATTAAATCAACCAGTTGATTGTATTGATTTTGTAGGTGTTGAAGATCTTCTGATGTCATAAGAATTCCTTAAGTTGTTCCTTCAGGGAGGATAATCAAATTGTAGAAGGGGAATCCCTTCTCATTCAGGGCAATACGTTTATTATATACGAAACACCTTATTTTTGGGGAAATAGCCCTATTCTTCCTCCTGCAACACCTCCACCAACGCTTTAAATAGCGGTGAATGCTGGCGGCGGTGGGGGTAGTAGAGGTATAAGCCATCGTAGTGAATGGCGGTTTCGGGGAGTGAATGGTTTTAGGAGGAAAACCATGAAAAAAATCATGACCGCACTTGCCCTTTCAGCCAGCCCTCAGCGTTCAGGCAGCCCCCATCATGAACTTCTTTGAACTTGGCATTGCCGAAGGCCAAAAAATGCCGCCTATCAACAAGTGGCACAGCACAATATCCAAACCTCCCTCAAAACGAAAAGGCACGTTGGCGATGATTGCCTTACAATCCCAAGAGAATCCGCAACTCGGCTATATGCTGGAGTTATACGCCGATGAAGCCGCTTACCAAACCCATAAAAACTCACTGCAATACCAGTATTTTTTGCAAGCATCGCCGAAAATTCTTACCGACCATAAAAAATTCACCCCATTAACCCTGCAATTTTGGGCAGAGAAAGCCTTTACGCCCAGAGAAACCATGCAGACCAATTTGGTGAAAGTCCGCGTCAAACCCGAGTATCAAAGCGAGTTTGCCCAAATAGTGAAAAATGAAATGCAAATCGCGATGGACAAAGAAAACGGCGTTTGGCTGATGGCGGCAGGCACGGAGAAAAATGCCCCGAATCATTGGCTATTTTTTGAAATCTATGCCGATGCCAAGGCCTATGAACAACACCGCCAAACTCCGCATTTTCAGGAATATTTGACCAAGACGGCGGAGATGGTGGAAGAAAAAGAAATGCTGAAGGTTAAGGCTGAAGTGGTAGGCAATCAGGGCGGTTTTCGGTATTAAAGGCCGTCTGAAAATATCTTCTCAACCCCACTGTCTATCTTTTTACTCTTGATTTAGTCTGAAAATTGACTATAATGGCTTTTTAGTCAATTTTCGGACTTTTTTATGCGCAATCATCTGGAACAGCTTGCTCAGCAAATGGGCAGTATCGAACATTTATATGACCGCTGGCTGCAAAAGCAGGGCATTCCCTACAACCGTTTTGCCGTGCTGTATGGCATTGCGGTGTCAGAAGAGCAGCGTTTGACGCAGAAAAACATCAGCGAGGCATGGCAATTGTCCAAGCAGACGGTGTTTAGTCTGTGCAAACAATTGCAGGAACAGGGCTTGATTGCCATTCAGGACAGCGAAAAGGACAGACGGGAAAAATGGTTGGTTTTAACCGAAAAAGGCCAAGCACAGGCGGACGGTTTGGTGCAGGCCTTTGAGCAATTAAGCCAGACGGTTTTTGAGCAGTTTGGTGCGGAAAATACGCGCCAGCTGTGTCAGCTATTACAGCAGTTTGAGCAAGTATTTGCCCAGCATGTGGAGCAGGCATCATGTGGCAAAGCCTGAAAAATATCGGTCAGAACCATTTCCGCTTATTACTGGCCACTTTTGCCTTGGTCGGTGCGGAAAATTTGCTGTTTCTTTGCTATCCCTTATTTGGCGGTTTTGCCGTCAATGCGGTGATGAATGGGCAAGTGTGGCAGTCGCTGACTTATGGCCTGTTGGTGCTGTTGATGTGGGGCATTGGCGGATTGCGCCGTTCGGTCGATACCCGTGCATTTACTCATATTTATACGCAAATCGCCGTCCCCGTGATTTTAAAACAGCGGGCGCAGGCGGTTTCTGTTTCTGCCATTACCGCAAGAGTGGCTTTGTCGCGGGAGTTTGTTGAATTTCTTTGAGGAACATTTGCCGCAGTCCATCACCTCTATTTTGTCGATTGCGGGGGCGTGTCTGATGTTAATGGTGTTGGAATGGCCGATTGGTCTGTTTTCTTTGTTGATTTTATTGCTGTTTCTGTCGCTGCTGCCGTGGTTTTCCCGAATGAGTGAGGGGCTTTATGGCCGTCTGAATAACCGTCTGGAGCAGGATAATCACCATATCCGCCAAAGTGATGCCAACCGTCTTTGGCGGCATTATCGTTTGGTGGCGCGTTTGCGCGTGCTGATTTCTAATCGTGAGGCTTTGGGCTATTTTCTGATTGGGACGGCGATGAGTGTGCTGTTTGGCTTTAGCTTTGTTTATTTAAGCCTGCACGGCTATCAAAGCGCTGGGCATGTTTATTCGATAACGACTTATTTGTGGATGTTCGCCATGGCGCTGGATGATGCGCCGCGTTTGGTGGAAAACTACAGTAATTTAAAAGACATTGCGCAAAGGGTGCAGGTGGGGTGAGGAAAAACCGTCTTGATAAAAACCCGAGTTTGAATAGTGGACTTGGGTTTTCTTTTAGGTTGCCTGAACAGGCTATCGCACGCACCACGCCTGCTTTGGCAAATACTCGCTCAAAAAATCAATCAGCAAGGCGACTCGGGCGGTGAGTTGGCAGTGGCGGTAATAAACGGCGTAGATGGGCTGTAAAACCGTTTGGCGTAGATCGGGTAAAACTTCAACTAGTTCACCATTTTGCCGTGCGGTTTCCGTCATCATATCCGATAGACAAACCACGCCAGTATGATTGAGTGCCAACGCAAGCAAGCTTTCGCCGCTGGAAGCGGTAACGCTAGGGTGAATGGTGAGCATTTGCCCGCTGGCGTCTAATATCGGCCATTGGTTTAAGTGGGCGGGTTGAGAGAAGCCTAATAAACGATGTTGTAATAATTGTTCGACATTATGAATTTCGCCGTGCTGTTTTAAATATTCGGGACTAGCCAAAATGCGGATCGCTGTTTTGCCCAATAGTCTTGCGTGCATACTGGAATCTTGCAACGCACCTATCCGAATGGCGACATCGGTGCGTTCTTCCAACAAATCAATTAAGTTATCATTGCTGTTCAGTTCTAATTCAATGCGAGAATAACGCTGTAAAAATTCCGCTAAGGCAGGGATTAAAACGTGCCGCATTACGGGAGCGGCGGTGTTAATGCGCAATAACCCGCTGGCATCGGTTTTGCGTGCCAACAATTTTTCTTCGGCGATTTGTACGCTGTCTAGGATTTGCCGTGCTTGTTGTAATAATAATTCGCCTTCAGCGGTCAGATACATTCGCCTTGTGCTGCGTTGCAGTAAAACCGTGTCTAAGTCATTTTCTAATTTTGATAGGCTGCGACTGACCGCGGAAACTGGCAAATTCAGGCTTTGTGCCGCTGCGCTAATTGAGCCTTTATCTACAATTTGTACGAAAGTATGTAAGGCGTCTAGGTTCAGTTTCATTGAATACTTCCTTAAAAAATTCCTTACAGATTAGCGCCAAGCCATAGAATAGACAAGTCATTTTCGCAAAATAAGCAAATATAATTTGCGATTTAGGCTCTTTTTCACAAAAATCTATGCCGTATAATGCCCTACATCAAGCACACAAGGTGCGAAATTTACTTAATTTACATAATGGAGAACTTATGATGACAATTCCAAAATTCGGTGTGGGGACTTTCCGTTTACAAGGTCAAACCGTGATTGATTCAGTAAAAAATGCGTTAGAGGTTGGCTATCGTGCCATTGACACTGCCCAGATTTACGGCAATGAAGCGGAAGTGGGGCAAGCCATTGCGGAAAGCGGTGTGCCGCGTGAAGATTTATTCTTAACCACCAAAATTTGGGTGGACAATTACAGCCCAGAAAAATTGGCGGAAAGCCTAAAAGACAGCTTGCGTAAATTGCGTACTGATGTAGTGGATTTAACCTTAATCCATTGGCCAGCGCCGGGCAATGGCGTGGCATTGCCTGATTATATGAATGCGTTATTAGAAGCAAAACAAGCGGGCTTAACTAAGCAAATCGGCGTGTCTAACTTCAACATCGCTTTAACGCAACAAGCGATTGAAACAGTGGGCAAAGAGCATATCGCCACTAATCAAATTGAGCTTAGTCCTTATTTGCAAAACCCGAACTTAGTGAATTTTCTGCAAAAAGAAGGCATTGCCATTACATCGTATATGACGTTGGCTTATGGCAAAGTGTTAAAGGATCCTGTATTGACACAAATTGCCGAAGCACATGGCGCAACCACCGCACAAGTGGCACTGGCTTGGGCATTGGCACGCGGTTTTGCGGTGATTCCTTCATCAACCAAACGAGAAAATTTAATTTCTAACTTAAAAGCGCTAGAACTCAAACTTAGCGATCAAGAAATTGAAATGATCAACGCGCTAGACCGCGGTAGCCGTGAAGTTAGCCCTGAAGGCTTGGCTGCGGAATGGGACGACTAAACCCAACGCCGTCTGAATTTTTAAGTTGTTTTAGCAAAGAAAAGTGCGGTGTTTTTTTCCGCACTTTTTCTTAGAGATAAGTGAAAAGAAGTGCAATAGCACAAATTTTTGCTAATTTCGCAAAAATAATTTGCAGATTAAGTGCTTTTTCTTAAATAATCTTAATCTTATAATTCTCATATCAAACAACAGTTATCAATAATCAAGGATAAATTATGAACATTTTATTACTTAACGGCGGAAAATCTTTTGGTCATTCTCACGGTGAACTTAACGCGACATTACACGAAGAAGCGAAGAAACTACTCACCGAACTCGGACATAGCATTCAAGAAACCCACATTGACGCAGGCTATGACATTGAAGCGGAAATCGAAAAATACCTTTGGATGGACGTGGTGATTTACCAAATGCCAGGTTGGTGGATGGGCGAGCCTTGGATCGTGAAAAAATACATTGACGAAGTGTTCACCTTTGGACACGGCAAAATCTACCAAAGCGATGGCCGCCACCGCGTGAACCCTACCGAAGGCTACGGCACAGGCGGATTATTGCAAGGGCGTAAACATATGCTTTCGCTCACTTGGAACGCGCCGATTGAAGCCTTCACCCGTAAAGGCGATTTCTTTGACGGCGTGGGCGTGGACGGTGTGTACAACCACTTCCACAAAGCCAACGAATTTATTGGTACAACAGCGCTGCCAACGTTTATCTGCAATGACGTGATTAAATCACCGAATGTGCCGCTGTATATTGAGAATTACCGCAAGCATTTGGCGGCGGTTTTTGGTAAGGCGGCGTAATCGTTTTAATGAATGAATAAAACCCGAGTTTGAATAGTGAACTCGGGTTTTCTTTTTGGCTGCCTGAAACTTAACCGTCTTTCAGGCAGCTTTTTTATGTCACCTTCTCCACAAACCACCCATTGGGGACGTTTATTTTTCTAATGATGTTTTGGGCAAAAAACTGCTGGAGGTAGGGCAGCATCCAATTCAGGACACGCCCAGTCCGCCTGCCATGTTTGAATGAGGTGCAATAGTCGGTCGGCCAATTCTTGTTCTTTT
>NZ_PQVI01000072.1 GCF_002921145.1 Avibacterium endocarditidis | reverse complement strand
TTTTTACCGCACTTTTTCTTTTGGTGTCCATTTGGTGACTATTTTTAGCCTATCCTAGAAATTCTGATAATCCACCTTTTCCCTGTTTGGTGTCCAATGGTCACCAAATTTCAGATGTGTGAGCGGTTAGATGTAAATCATTTTATGCCCCCCCCACGTAAAATAGAAATTCTTTTTATATTTCAATATGATAGCTTTTCATTTTAATAAAACCTGATCTTTCTTAACTGAAAAAATGGCAATTTTTTGCATAAAAAACGCGGGTGGGAGAGTGGATTTTTCGTGACGTTTGACGTGGCGTGAGAATTTTCCGTGGATCAGTTTGGCTTCACTTTATAAAAGGAAAGCTGTAGCTAAAGCCTTTTAAATAAAGGCGGTAGGTAATAAAAAAGCCACCTAAATAGGTGGCCGGATGTTGATGATATGTTTACTGCTCAATAATAGGCGAGAATTTATCTTTCTCATTTAATGCCCTACTGTTGTAGCCGCTGAACGTGCTGCTTTGATCTGGTGCTGGGCCGCCATTATGGGTATGACTTGCAACAGTATTCGCAAGGTCGGCAACGATTTGAATTGTTTCTTCCATAATGCTTAAGATGTTTTGTTCTCCTGAACCAATATGAATTTGGCTTGCTAATAACTGAATTGTAGGGGCTTTCAGTTTAAGCAATACATCTGAACAACGTTCTGCAATGCCGCTGATTTGCTCTTTTAATGTTCCGCCAATGGCAGTAGTCGCATTGCCTATTGTCACCGTTGTAATGTTACCAACCACACTCAAGCTATAATTTCCGCCTACATTGACTTGTTTGTCTGCGTCAATATTGCTTTGCGATGTACCGATATTCTTCGTTTCGGTATCTGTTTCAATTACACGTACAAATGAACGATCGGTAATGGTTTGATCTGTTTCGCGGGTTTTATTGCCTGCGGCATCGGTACGCTCAAACACTTCAGGCCGTTGCTGTTTAAGCTGTTCACCCACGGCAACAGATGGCACAGTTTTATCTTGTGCCAATAAGGTATGTACAAAAGGCTTATCAGGTTGCCCATACGCATACCCTAATGACAGTAGCTATTTTGCAAAATATCAGGGGATTTTAGGAGAATTAATTGTTTTGAAATTTCAGAAATTTAGGAGAGGAAAAGTCATTTAGGATAAATATACTGGAACAGGAGGAATGAGATTACATAACAATGAGAGCTTTGATTATCGTTATACCCCTTCTTTTTTCAAGTTGGGCCAATGCTCAAATTCAAGCGAGCCAAATTTGCCACGCTGATCCTGAAGTGACAGCGTATAACTATGCAGGCTTATGGGAAAAATTTGAAGATGGTTGGATTTGTAATTATTGGCAGTTTCTTCCTGAAGATGAATGGGAAGAGGTGATTATAGAAGAAGACGGTATTGAAGCAGAGGAATAAAAATAAACCCCAATCAATTAAATTGGGGCTATCGCTTTTGCAAAGGGGGGTCCAGCTAATCAATGATTGCTATCTTCACAGTCCCTAAGTCTTCCTATATGCTATACTTCAAGAACTGTGTTGTCAATGTATTAATTAATATGGTTTAGCGTTATGGTGTCTAAAATTAGTGAGCTTCACACTCTATTATCCCAAGCAAGAATAGAAACCTATCTATCTTACTTCAAAGATGAAGATGACCTTTCATTAAAAGATATGCAGGCATATGAACTCTATATTTGGAACATACAAATAAGTGGCGCACTTTTGGAAGTGATTAGCCTATATGAAGTAGCATTACGAAATGCCATTATTAATGCGCTAGAACCTAGTTATAGGGCATATAGTATTTTAAATGATAACTTTATTCGAGCATTAAAACCTGCAACAAGAGAAGAATTGCTCCGTATTGTAAATAAGTTGTCTTCACACAAAACCTACGAATTCCATTTCATCAATGGACGTTTACAGCCATTAAGAATAGATACTAATGAGATTTCGCCTGGAAAAGTTGTGGCAGAGCTTAACTTTATATTTTGGGAAAATATGTTATCGCGAACTCATCGAATGAGATGGATAAATCATTTTAATAAAGCATTCCCTAATGTTTGTATTTCCTCCCCTGATGAACGTGATTTAATAGTGAATGAGATACATAACATAACAAGCCGAGTGCGTTATCTAAGGAATAGAATTTGTCACCATGAGCCAATTTTCGATGAAAGTAAAATCGATCTTATCAACGTATTTAATAATATAAAACAGGTGTTATGGTACATTTCGCCTAAAACGGCAGATATATTGGAGCAACTTGAGCGTATAAGTCAAACAATCGCACGAAAACCTCAAAAAGGAAAAGGCATAAGGGAAATCCCCTAAGGGATTTAAGGGTAACCTTTCCAAGGGGAAAGGTCTTACCCGAAAAGGCCAAAGGGCTAAATGGCCTAAATGCATTTTCTAAGCATATTTCTCCATTAGCTCTATCATTGGTTTATATCTATCTTGTTTCCCAAGGTGTTTTTTTTTACGCTATGTACAATACCCAATTCATTATTCCCGTTCTTATAATGTACATTGCCACCTTTATCCAGCATTAGTGTTCGCACGTCTAATCTATCGGGGATCCCTCCCATCATTGCCAGTGGAATCACATTATCTCGATTAGGTATATTTGGATCTGCCCCTGCTTCTAATAAAGCAATAACCCAACTTCTTTTGCAGCCAAAGATAATCTCCTATGCTCCCAACCATAAATATGACCAATATCAACTGGTCCTTTGATGACGCTTCCGCTAACGTGTCTATAATCACCATTCTCTAATTGAGTATAGCCGTGTTAATCCCACTTTTCGTTATGCTGGATTGACTTTCTTTTTCATAACCAAAGCCAACTGAAAGATTACCTGTAAGCGAATCCAGACCCTCCGCTAATTTGGCTTTATTCTCTTTTCCTGAACTATCTCGGCTTGCAGTGGTTTGGTTACCCTGACTATCAATATACAGCTTCTCGCCTTGTTCATTCACCGCTTGTTTATTGCTTTGGGCTTGTCCATATTTGCCGAAAGGGGGGGGCAAAAATTCATAATTTTTATTAATTTCTATATTTATTCCATTGCTTGCAGGTATTGTCAAATCTATAACAGTATTTATAACTAGCATTAAACCGAAATCCTTTTTGATACAAACAAGCTCCATCAAGATCATTAGCTTTAACCTGATCTTCAGGATTAACTGGTATCTCCAACTCTCCTACAACTTTTGTTTCAAATGGTAATAATGATTGAGAATAACACTCTCTAACTATATCTTTAGGAGGTGGCGTATTGTTCTCTTTATGGATCCATATATCTTCATCCCAAAATGAAGAATACGGTGGATACCAAATCCATAAGCAACCAGTTACACAGCAGGCTAAATATAAAACGGAAAAATTTTTATCATCTGTTTTCTCCAACAACATTGAACTCTCTTATTCCATCTTTATGTGTTTTATTCAAAATATCTAGAGTATTTTGCCATTTCTTAAAAGATTCTTTATTATTTTTATCATAAACAAACTTTAAGTTATTAATATTCTGATTAGCCTCAGAATGCGCTTCTAAAATGGATGTCTTTGCTCTATTCGGTGTTGCATTAGGATTATTCCCAATCATTCCTAATCCTAAATTTCTTAAAATTGGTATTCCCTCATATACAACGTCTCTCTCAACACCAAGATATTGTGTTTTGACACCCTTAAATAACTCTCTCGATTGTTTATCTACTTCACTTGATGGATATGAACCACCTAAATGTAAATATTCCACATCAGTATGCTCATATTTTTGACCAAGATGCGCTGACCAATTCAGCATATTTTTATTACCAGACACACCTAAACTATGCGCTACATTTTCAAATGTATATGTTTTTGCTCCTTGAGATTTTGCGTAAGCATTATATTCATCTAATTTTTTCGCAATCTGAGCATGATCTCGTGTCGCATTCGAAGCACCAAAGAGAGAAGGCATATTTGCCCAAGCTCTAAATCGCTCAAAACCCGTGAATAAAAATTCATTTAAAATCCCTGCACTTCCTCTATTCAGAATCAATGCAGTATCCTTAATTGAAGATAAGTCTTTGTCATACAAAATGGCACTTGAAACTTTTTCTTCTCTAGTCAAATTCAACATACCTGCTGTTGCAACTTTACTTAATAATTTTGCTTGTTCTTCTGTCAATAATTCGTCGCTATAAATAAGTTTTTAAGTGCTTGGGAATTATCTTTATCGAAATCTAAACAAGAAATATGATTACACTCAGGTGTGTTAGGTTGAATTGAAAAGAGAGAGTCTTCATTTTTCTCCATTTTGTAATGAATTTCATCACCTTGATTATTAACATTATTGACAAATTCCGTTGCAGTATTTAAATCACGCTCTAAATCTGAACGGATAGTTTCAACATCGGCTTTTTCAACACCTTGATGAAGATTAATTTTAGAAAGTCCTTGTAAACTTTCCTCAACTGTTTTTCTGCTTATCTTTTGTTGAGCTTCGTGATCACGAATAGTGATATTGGCGGTATTGATTGAACTGGTGGTTATACCGCTTTCACTGCCTTTATCTTTTACTTGACCTAACAATGCGGTTGTAATGCCTTTTGTTATTCCCCAGTTCCCTTGACTGCCAATACCTGCAATACCATCATATTCTACTTTCGCAGAACCATCTTGAGCGTTTTGACCAATTTGTCGAAGTTTCATTCCTCCTACTTCTTTAGGAGCATCTCCTCCACTCACTGTTACACCACCACTTAAGCCAAATCCACTTGCTGAATAATTGCTATGGTTTTGAATATCTGCATAGGTTAGCGTTCCAGTTTCAAAACGGTTCTTGCCAAGTTCTTCCGCTTGTACGGTAGAGGTAATTAAGCCACCTTTTAAATCCGTATGCTTCCGCACATTGACTTGATAGCCTTCATCGCCTGCAAATAAACCTGATTGCTCTTGCACGCTGGCATAATCGGCGTTCATTTTTGATTGGTTGAAACTCGCTGAGCCTGAAAAGCCGTAACCAACAGTCATTTGACCACTCACGTTCATTTGTTTGCCTTTATAGGTCATGGTATCTTGCAGGCTTTCAATGTTAAGGTTTTCCACATCAACCATGATGCCGTTGCCTCGCACTTGAGCGCCTTTGATATTGGTGTCGCCACCGCTTTGAATAATGGTGTGGCTACCTTTATCGCCAATATGACTTGTTCGCCAAGTGGTTTCATCGCCATTGCCATAGCCTTTGCCGTAGTTGCCGCCTGCGGTAATCCCAAAAGCAAAACCATCAGAGCCATAACTCACTGCCACACCCGCATTAAACCCACTAGATTTATTTTGCTGCGTTCTTGGTGGGTTTGTTTGACAGCCAGTAAATTGATTTCATCATCCGCTTGTAAGATTGTGCCTTGTTTGCCTGAGACATCAGAGCCTACAATGTTAATATCTGACGCCTTGCCTGCCCCTGTAGCGGTAATGATTACTTTTCCTCCTGCGTTAATTGCACTGTTTGTGGCAGTGTTGCCTTGAGTATCGGTGGTTTGCACATTTTTTTGTTCGCCATAAGTAATAGACACACTGGCATTCATCGCTCCTTGAGCTAGATTACCATTCGCCATTTGGCTTAAGGTTTCACTGGCTTTCATTAAACCCTCACCTGCTCGATATGCACCCCACGCAGTGTTCGCTGCTGCCATTGCATTAACACGGCTATGTTTGCTTTCGCCCATTTGTTTAGCTTGTTCCGCTACAGCGAGAGCATTTTGTACCGCTTGAACTACAGGGATATTTACCGCAATGGTGAAACCTTTTTGTTCCATATTTTAGCCTGAGTAACCATAACTAAAATAATAAAATATATTAATATCTTTAAAAGGTTAATAAATATTAGATAAATTATTTATTAAAAATTCTTTTTTAAGAAATAGAAGAATATAAGTAATGGTAAAAAAATAAAAGATATAATAATCTATCCCATCTTTTATTCTAGATAAAGAGGTGTGTAAACTACCCGTTTCTAAATAGACGTTTAGTATAAAAAAAATAACCAATAAAAAAAAACAACTATTAATTTTAAAAAATTCTTTGCTATTTCCTTAAAAATATTTACAATATTCCTCTTTATTTTCATTCTCTATAATCCCCTTATTAAGAAATTTTTGTGATCCTTCAATAATAAATTCTCTACCTGGCACAGTAGGAATTAGTTTATCAATAATTTCCCCTTCTATCCCAGAAACCGCATTCTGCTCTAAATTACTTTCTCCAGTTACCGCTTTATCTACAAGGCTATTCCCTATAATAGTTGTTCCTATATTGGTATTTCCAAACAGCAATCCTTTATAGGCATCACTAGTGACATTCGTCGCTGATTTATATAAGTTGTCTTTTGTTAGCTCTTTCGGGTTATTATCTTTAGTGTAATCATAAACTTCACCACCTAGTGAAGCGATACCAGCCGCCACCCCTTTAGTAAGGGTGGTTTTCATTGGTGCATTCGCTGCAGCTTTAAATGAATTATCTAGGTAGGACTTACTATTCGTTGCGAGTTTTTCCAACATCAGCTTTAATTCCGTATCCGCAAATGTACCTAATACAATTGCTTCATTTGATACCATAGATTTTGCTAAAGTTTCACCTGTTGCTGTTAAGGCTCTATTTGTAGCTGAAAGGGCTTTTCTTCCAAGTTTTAATCCTCCTCCAACTAATAAATCCTCCCAAATAACAGGATCAACTATACCTTTTGGCGAAGTAACATAATTAAAATAGTCTCAATTGACAATGTCGCTACTATATTGGCGTGTTCGATTTCCTTCTGCAATCACACCCAATAATTCATTTGAATAAACTGGCTTGATCAATATTTTTTAAAGGTTACATTTTCCTTTATTCCATTTAGGTTCTTGTGATCCACAGTCTTCATATTTAAAATGAATATATCCTTTCTTCTCCATACATTGGTCAAAAGCATTATATGCATCAGGATTAAAAAGACCCTTAGAATCCCTTTCATTCTTCAATTTGAATGTATTGTCTTTAAGAGATATATTAATTCCACCACAAGATTTTACATCATTCCACCGTATAGTAGGATCTGTGTGACCAATAGTTCCTTCTTTCTGAAAATATGCTACATATGGAAAATATTTTCTATTTTTATAACAGTTTGATGAAACTGTTTGAATTATTGGTCTAATACAACCATTTTCAAAAGAATATAGACATCCATTTAAGATAAATAATGATAAAATAAGCAAGAGTTTCTTCATTTTTAATTTCCTCCTAACTGAAATAGAAGTTCTACAAAATCAGATGACATTAAATCCGCTACTGCAAAAGGAGTTGCAGCAGGAATAGCAGCAGTTGTTGTTATTTCAGCTCTAAGTTTTTCTGTTGCTGTTTTCTGTGCTGTATTTCCTTGCGAATTATAAAAACCCCATGCTTGTCCTCCTATTAGGTCATGAGTTCCAGCAAAAGACTCTACCAATCTATCTGAAAAACTTCCAACCTCATATGAAATAGTTGTATTAAATGGCAAATACCATCCGCCTTTAATTGCTTGAAAACCACCTGTTGGTCCATACATATCTTTAGCATCAGGATTTAAATCTACATCAATCGCATCTTTTAAGGTAAGAATTTGTTTTCCGTTACTAGATACACCACCAATATATTGATAACTACCATCAGAATTTACAGTACAACGCTCGTTACTTGAACCACAAATAGCATCAACATCAACCCTAACCCCACCTAACTTCACACCATCAAAATAACCACTATCATAGGAAACATTACTGATTTTCTTACCTGTTTTAGCATCAATAATGCCTTTAAATTTTCGTGAATTAGCTAAGGTTTCCTCTCGCATTTTTGTCGCTGCTAGTTGTAAAGTGCCTTGCGTAATTGCAAGATCAGGTGAACCTGAAACAATACCAACCACGGTTTCAAGCAATCGTTTTTGATACTGGAGTTTATAAATCTCATTATAAAGTGCGGTCTTTTCTTCTTCTGTTTTTGCCTCTTTAATTTGCTTTCTTAACTCAGCCTGTTTCGGCAAAACATAAGCATCTATCGTTGAAAAGGCATTTTGTCTGAACTCTTTTGTTACCTTAACTTGAATATTCAGTTCTTTTAGTACTTTGTCTTTATCAAAGTGATTTGCTAACTTACCTGAATGTTGCTCTGCTGATTCTGTTGTAATATCGGTTTTTATATCTTGCAGCGTTTCTTCAACAGATTTTCCTGTCAGTGATTGCTGTGCATTTTCATCACGGATATGAAGATTTGTGGTGTTAATGCCACTTTTCGTTACGCTGGATTGACTTTCTTTTTCATAACCAAAACCAACAGATAGATTACCCGTTAGCGAATCTAAACCCTCCGCTAATTTGACTTTATTCTCTTTCCCAGAACTATCTCGGCTTGCAGTGGTTTGATTGCCCTGACTGTCAATATATAACTTCTCACCTTGTTCATTGACAGCTTGCTTATTGCTTTGTGCTTGTCCATGTTCACCAAATGGTGTGTCAAAATTCATGGCAACTGAGCCGCTCACGCCAAAGGCACTTCCACTAGTATTTGCATGGTTTTGAATATCTGAATAAGAAAGCGAGCCTGTACTGAAGCTATTTTTGTTGTCCGCTTCCGCTTGTGCAGTGGAAGTAATTAACCCACCTTTTAAATCCGTA
>NZ_PQVI01000071.1 GCF_002921145.1 Avibacterium endocarditidis | reverse complement strand
CGCGGAAAAAGCCTTCTAATAATAAAATGGGCTTGGTAATGCCGTTGGAACGCAACGTCAGCGCTTCTTCTAAACGTGCCACACCAAAGCAATCGACAAATTCTTCCAACACGGACGCCACAAACGCCACGCCGTGTCCATAGGCATTGGCTTTTACCACCGCGATCACCTTGCTATTTGGCGCTTTTTGTTTGATCACCTTGATGTTATGTTTTAATGCGTGCGAACTAATTTTTGCTGTTGCGGGTTTTACATCAATCATAATGCCTACTCGTGAATATATTCTGGCTGATCTTTAAGGTTGTCAAAACGGGAAAATTGTCCGTTAAATTTCAACCGCACTTTACCAATTGGGCCATTACGTTGCTTACCGATAATAATTTCCGCAATGCCTTTTTCTTCTGAATTCTCGTTGTACACTTCATCGCGATAAATAAACATAATCAAATCCGCATCTTGCTCAATAGAGCCAGACTCACGCAAATCCGAGTTTACTGGGCGTTTATCCGCGCGATTTTCCAAGGTACGGTTAAGCTGAGAAAGGGCAATCACTGGCACTTCCAGCTCTTTGGCTAAAGCTTTCAAAGAGCGTGAAATTTCTGCAATTTCTAAGGTACGGTTATCAGAAAAGGCTGGCGCACGCATTAACTGCAAGTAATCCACCATAATCAGGCTCAAGCCACCGTGTTCGCGGTATACTCGTCTTGCACGAGAACGCAATTCGGTTGGCGTTAAGCCTGAAGAATCATCAATATACAAATTTGGCTTTTGTTTAAACACTCCTAAAGTGCTGGCAATTTTCGCCCAATCCCCTTCATCTAGACCTTGCCCTGTGCGGATTTTCGTTTGATCCACACGAGAAAGAGAGGCTAAGGAACGCATCATAATTTGTTCTGATGGCATCTCTAAACTGAACACTAGCACAGGTTTATCACTGGCTAATGCGGCATTTTCACACAAGTTCATCGCAAAGGTGGTTTTCCCCATAGAAGGGCGTGCGGCGACAATAATTAAATCAGAAGGTTGCAAGCCTGCTGTTTTGCGGTCTAAATCGATAAACCCTGTGGTTACCCCTGTTACCCCGTTATGGGTTTCGCTCGCGCTTAGCAATTCAATTTTATCAATGGTTTTATCTAAAATATCAATGATATTTTGCGGCCCTTCGGTCGCTGTGGTACGCTTTTCTGCAATGCTAAACACTTCGCGCTCGGCATCATCAAGAATTTCTTTAACATCTCGCCCTTTGGTTTGATAGCTCATTTCAGCAATTTTATTACTGGACGCAATTAGCTCACGCAAAATGGCTTTTTCTCGCACAATATCCGCATAAGTCAGCACGTTCGCTGCACTTGGCGTATTTTTTGAAAGCTCGGCTAAATAGGCAAAACCGCCCACTTCTTCGCTCACGCCAGCGGCTTTTAAGGTTTCATCTAAGGTTAAAAGATCCACAGGTTTATTGTTGCGGATCAAATTCATTATGTGTTGAAAAATTAGACGATGCTCAAAGGTATAAAAATCTTCGGCAATAATGCGCTCAGATACGGCGTCCCAATGGGCATCTGTCAGCAACATACTGCCGATGACCGCTTGTTCTGCTTCAATGGAATGAGGGGGAATGTTAATCTGCTCAACTTTTTTATCTTTCGAGCTTGAAGGGTATTGTTTCGCCATAAATCCGTTTTTGATTACGATAAAAATTTATGCCTATCATATACCAAATTGCAGGGAGAATTAAGAAAAAGAAAAAGAAAAAGAAAAAAGAAAAAGGGATTTTATTTCTGATCAAAAGAAAACCGCAACTTTGACGAATCGCTCAAAGTGCGGTTATTTTTTCTCAAGTTTTTATCGTTTGCTTTTTTAAACGAAAGCAACGTGATGGATTATTCCAACGCCAACAAGGCAAAGGTCGCAAGCCAGTGCGCACCGCTGTAATGACTACCTACAACGTGATCTAAGCTTGCTTGAAGATGCTGTTGAATGGCATTTTTAAGTGCTGTTTGTAAGGCGTGATCCGCAGGTAGCGCTTTTGCGATGTGTTTGAAGCACCACGAACGGCTCAGATTCAAGCCATCTAAATGGGCAATTTTTGGATCAGCACGATCGCTCACTTCTGCCGGACTTAGCAAAGTGTTGAGCTGTTGTTCAGGCAAGAACTCGGCAAACCAAGCTGGGAAATCCGCTAACACTTTACTCATTAACAAGGCTTCCGTTAATGCCCCTGAAAGATAATCGTCCCCTGCGGGTTCATAATTGGCTGGGTAATTTTTATCTTGGCGATAATAACGTTCGGTCGCCTGTAAAATGGCATTTTCCAATTCTTGATCCTGCATTGCTCTTGCATAATCCAACGCCAAAACCAATGCAAAGGCGGTGTTAAAATGCGTCCCAACACGAATTGGATAGCTTAATTTACCTAGATAATCGAGTAATTTTTGGCGAATATCCAAGGTGAGCGGTTGCAATAATTCATACCATTGCTCTGCTTGCGGTAAGTCGGATTGTTTAAGCTCTTGAGCAAGCGCCAAGATCCACGCATAACCATAAGGGCGTTCAAAAGAAGCACGGAATGGCGCGTGAAAATAAGCCAACTCGTGCGCCACATTTTCTGCCGTGAAATGTTCGGCGAATAATTTTTCGATCTCCGCTTTGCTGTCTAAATTAGGATAAATTTTTACACAGCGTAATAAAAGCCAATAGCCGTGAACCGCAGAATGCCAGTCAAAACAGCCGTAAAAAATCGGGTGTAACTGACGCGGCGATTGCACATCGGCTTCAGAATTAAGCAGGTGCATTATATGATTTGGGTATTCTTGGCGTAAAAATTGCAAGGGCATATTGGCAAATTCAGTCGCCTGTTGTTGAGTGAGTTTCATACTTGCTCCCTAAAAAATAATGAAATACATCAGAATAATATTGGCGATCAAAATAGATACCGCAGAAGGAATCTGCACTTTGATCACTTGATATTTATCTTTTAATTCTAACAATGCGGCAGGCACGATATTAAAGTTTGCTGCCATTGGGGTCATTAATGTACCGCAATAACCCGCATACATACCAATCGCAAACAGCGGTGCTGGATCAGCATTGTGCATCGTCACTAAAAACGGCAGGGCAATCCCCGCACTTAGCACTGGGAAAGCAGCAAAGGCGTTACCCATAATCATTGTGAAGAGCGCCATTCCTAAGCAATAAGTGGCAACGAGTAAGAAACGATTATTTGGGTCGATAAACAAGCTCACCACTTTTTGCACCGATTCCCCAGTGTTCGCTGCCACAAATACACCGCCTAACATTGCCAACATTTGCGGTAAAATTGCTGCCCAGCCAATGGTGTCCACCAAACGTCTGGATTGGCTTACCGCTTGCAATGGCGAGCCGCCTGTGAGTTTCCAACCGACTAATAACGCGGTGATACAAGCTAAGCATAATGCAGCAAGGGTGAGATATTTTTGATCAAGCAAGAATACGCCACCGATGGATACGCCTTTCAGGAAGATCGTTCCGATCACTGTAACCACAGGAATTAATACTGCGGGCAAGAATAACCAGTTTTTCAATTTATTTGATGAAGCTTCACGTTGCTCATCAGTTGCCATTGGGTATTCGCCTTTTCCTACTAAGCCAAGTCCAGCCAATAACGCAATGACGATTACAACTGCCCCAACAATGCGGTAAGTAAGCGCTTTTCCTAAGGTAGCGATCATTAAATCACTAAATAAGAAAATGCTGCCAAATAAGAACCAGAAAAGTGCGGTGGTAAATCGTTTAGCATTTGCTTTATCACGCAAGGTCATTACCACGAGTATCATCACAATAATGCCAATTAAATAATAAACGGAATTAATGCTGATTAAGGTCATTTGCTCGCCTCCTCTGTTGCTTTACCTGTTTGGGCTTGCCACGCCAACACATCGCGATGAATACTCGCATCAAGGCGTACAAGGCGGAACATATGAATCACTAATGCAGCAATCGCAGTTGGAATTGCCCATAATCCAATGTGTAATGGCTCTACGTTGGTGATGCCGTTTTCTTTCAAGAAAGCATCAATCAGCAATACCGCACCAAAGGCGATAAAAATATCTTCTCCAAAGAATACGGCAATATTGTCGCAGGCGGCGGAATGAGCTTTGATTTTATCGCGAATATGCTGTGGTAAATCACCATATTTATTGACCGCAGCCCCTTCTGTCATCGGTGCAAGCAAAGGACGTACAGTTTGTGCGTGTCCGCCTAAAGATATTAAACCTAATGCGGCGGTAGCTTCACGCATCACAAAATAAAGCATCAAAATGCGTGCTGAAGTAACACTTGCCATTTTCGCCACCCAAGCCTGAGCGCGCTCTTTCAAGCCGTAATATTCTAATAATCCAATAACCGGCAAAATCAGGATAAATGTGGCAAGAGAACGGCTGTTAATGAATTTTTCACCGAAAGTTTCCCAGTAACAGACCAAAATCCATTCCCACCATTAAACCTGTGGCTAAACCTGCCGCAACCACCACAAGTAGAGGATTAAAACGTAAGGCAAACCCAATTACAACAATGGGAATACCCACCAAAGGAAGTAGCGTTGCGCTATCCATAAATCAGACCTCCATAACATAGGATAAAAAGAAAAAATGGCGGTTGAGAATCAACCATCTTGAAAGAATATATGGAAGTGTTAACGAATTGTAAACAGAGTTTGACGAGATTAGAGAGCTAGATCACATTTTTAGCGCATAAAAAAATGCGGTGAAAAATCACCGCACTTTGTTAAAAGAAAAAATTACATCACCGATACATTAAGTTTTGAATCGCCTACGATTTGAACTTTTGCACCCGGAACAAATTTTTCGTTGTATTTTTGTACAACAACAATTTGCTTACCATCATTTTTTCGGATCACTAATTCTTGTGCATTCACTTGGCTTGCTTTTTCTTCTACTTTGCTACCAATTACCGCACCCGCGATTGCGCCTACAGCCGTTGCAATAGCTTGACCTGTGCCGCCGCCAATGCCAGAACCTGCGATACCACCAAGCACACCACCACCAACTGTGCCGATCACACCTTCATTTTCCGCTTGAATTTTCACCGCTCTTACAGAAACGATTGTGCCATAGCTGATTGAACGCGCTTCTTTTGCTTGTCCGCCAGA
The DNA here is from genome assembly GCF_002921145.1 of Avibacterium endocarditidis. Lineage (GTDB taxonomy): Bacteria > Pseudomonadota > Gammaproteobacteria > Enterobacterales > Pasteurellaceae > Avibacterium > Avibacterium endocarditidis. Next base: position 2,861 of record NZ_PQVI01000071.1, on the reverse strand, counting down.
ATACACATCACCGCTGTAAATATCCTGATTTGCGCAACCTGCTAAGCCCAAGCTCATTAAAATCGCTAATGCTAAACTCATTTTTTTCATAAGAAATACACCTTTATTTAACTAATTATCTTTATTCCCTTATCAAGACGCCACAATCGTCTTAATATGATAAGGATGCACCTTAATGCACACGGCGTTATCACCACTCACTGCAATTGAAGGATTTGGGAGCGTTTCACCCTCTACCTTAGGTTCACTCACTTTGACGCGTACATCTGTGATTTTGTTCCATAAAAAATGTGAATTTATCCGTTCAATCCACGCATTTGCTGTTTCCTTAGGCAAAAAAGGAATAACCGCTTCAATATGCTCCCAACCTTCTTGTGGATATTGTTTATTTTTCGGGAACGGCAATTCCACGATTTGCACTTGCTGATTAGCAAACGTTAATGGTGTATCTAATTGAATAAGATAGATTTTTCGCCCATTAACGAAATTATCGCTTAAAATTTTACCGCACTTTAATAACTCACTGAGCCAGCGTTGCGCGGATTGCTCGCTGTTCACTCGCACAGCAAGATGATCAATCACATAATCTTGCAACGGCAACGCCATTTTTTCCGCTAGTTGTAAAATATGCTGCTCAAATTTGGCAAACTCATCGTAGGAAAAGAAAGGGTTGTCAAAAAATGAAAAATTTTGCACCGCTCTTGTCATTTTTTCTTGCTTTGTCTTTGTCTTAATTCAGAAAGAAGGTATCATAGCGTATTATTTTATTTTCACAATTAAAAATTAAGGATAAACCGTGAATATTCAATCCATTTTATCTGACAAAATTAAGCACGCGATGATCCAAGCAGGCGCTGATGAACAATGCGAAGCCCTAGTACGCCAATCTAACAAACCACAATTTGGTGATTATCAAGCTAACGGCATTATGGCAGCGGCGAAAAAATTGGGTTTAAATCCCCGTGAATTTGCACAAAAAGTGCTAGAACATCTTGATCTTAGCCCTATTGCCGACAAAATTGAAATTGCAGGCCCTGGCTTTATTAATATTTTTCTTTCACCAACTTGGCTTGCGGATAACGTGCAAACCGCATTAAAAGACGATCACCTTGGCATTCACACGGATAAAAAAGAAACCATCGTGGCGGATTATTCTTCACCTAATGTAGCAAAAGAAATGCACGTTGGGCATTTGCGTTCAACCATTATTGGTGATGCCGTAGTGCGTACCCTTGAGTTTTTAGGGCATAACGTGATCCGTGCGAACCACGTTGGTGACTGGGGAACGCAATTCGGTATGCTTATCGCCTATTTAGAAAAAATGGAAAATGAACACGCTAGTGAAATGGAATTAAGCGATTTAGAAGCCTTTTACCGTGCGGCGAAAGAACATTACGACAACGATGAAGCCTTTGCTGAAAAAGCCCGTGGTTATGTGGTGAAATTGCAAAGTGGCGATGAATACTGTCGCGCAATGTGGAAAAAATTGGTTGATATTACAATGCAACAAAATCAACGCAATTACGATCGCCTAAACGTTACCTTAACAGAAAAAGATGTGATGGGCGAAAGCCTGTATAACCCAATGCTCCCTGCTATTGTGGAAGATTTGAAAGCGCAAGGATTGGCCGTGGAAGATGATGGCGCATTGGTGGTTTATCTTGATGAATTTAAAAACAAAGATGGCGATCCAATGGGCGTGATCGTGCAGAAAAAAGATGGTGGATTTTTATACACCACCACAGACATCGCTGCCGCCAAATATCGTTATGAAACCTTAAAAGCCGATCGCGTATTGGTGTTCTCGGATACCCGTCAAAGCCAGCATATGCAACAAGCGTGGTTGATTACCCGCAAAGCAGGTTATGTGCCAGAGAGTTTCCAATTAGAGCATAAAAACTTTGGAATGATGCTTGGCAAAGATGGTAAACCGTTCAAAACACGCAGCGGTGGCACAGTAAAATTAGCGGATCTTCTTGATGAAGCCATCGAGCGTGCGGATAAATTAATTAGCGAAAAAAGCACCGCACTTTCTCCTGAGGAAAAATCAGCCGTAGTGGAAGCGGTGGGAATTGGCTCAGTGAAATATGCGGATTTATCCAAAAATCGCACTACCGATTATGTGTTTGATTGGGATAATATGCTCAGCTTTGAAGGCAACACCGCGCCTTATATGCAATATGCTTACACGCGTATCCGCTCCATTTTCAACAAAGCTGGCATTAGCCCTGCACAGCTTGCAGATGCGCCAATCAAAGTAGTCGATGAAAAAGAGCGTGCTTTAGCCATTAAATTGCTCCAGTTTGAAGAAGCAATCCAACAAGTGGCAAAAGAAGGTTCACCACATATTCTTTGCGCCTATCTTTATGAATTAGCTGGCGTGTTCTCCAGTTTCTACGAACATTGCCCAATTCTTAACAATGAAGATGAAAGCATTAAACTCAGCCGTTTGAAATTGGCCTTACTCACAGAGAAAACCTTAAAACAAGGGTTGGATCTGTTGGGGATTAAGACTGTTGAGAAAATGTGATTTATTGTAACACCAAAGGCTAACTTTTCAGTTAGCCTTATTTTTTGACTAATCAAAATAACTATCGAAATGCCAATCTTCTTTGTAGGGGATTAATTGGTTCTCAATTTAAAAGTGGAAATAGCCAAGCAGTACAAATTCCTTCAAGCTTTCGTTTAGATCTGGATACAATAGAGATTCTACAAGGTAAAAATGGTGATGTTATTTTACGCCCTTTTAAACCTAAAGCGGATTTAAACTTTCTTGAATTATTTTTAGATTTTGATGAAAATCTTATTAACACATTAGAAAATTAAGAGAAATAATTTCTACAAATTAAATTATAAAATAT
>NZ_PQVI01000070.1 GCF_002921145.1 Avibacterium endocarditidis | reverse complement strand
TCAACGAAATTGGATTAAAAAATGGAAAATCAGTCTGTTCTACAAAAACTTTTTAAACTCAAGCAAAAAAATACCACAGCAAAAACAGAAATTATCGCGGGGATCACCACTTTCTTCACGATGGTTTATATCGTTTTTGTTAATCGTCCGTGTTAGGTGATGCGGGAATGGATAAACAAGTGGTGTTTGTTACCACCTGTTTAATCGCTGCTTTCGGCACGATTGCAATGGGCTTGTTCAGTAATTTGCCTATCGCACTCGCTCCCGCAATGGGGCTGAACGCCTTTTTTGCTTATGTAGTGGTGAGCAAATTGGGCTACTCGTGGCAAGTGGGAATGGGGGCGATCTTTTGGGGATCGGTTGGCTTATTAGTGCTAACGCTGTTCCAAATTCGCTATTGGTTAATGGCATCAATTCCGCTCAGTTTACGTGTCGGCATCGGGGCGGGGATTGGCTTTTTTATCTCCCTGATCGGCTTTAAAAATATGGGCCTAGTGGTGGCAAACCCAGCAACTTTAGTGGCATTAGGTGAGCTACACAATCCGCAAGTGTTAATGGGGATTTTGGGCTTCTTTATTATCGTTGTGCTAGCGGCACGCAATATTTATTCTGGCGTGTTGATCTCCATCGCAGTGGTTACAACTTTAGCCTTATTATTTGATGATAGCGTTGTGTTTCACGGGATCATTTCAATGCCACCAAGCCTTGAACCAGTGGTGGGCAAAGTGGATATTGTCGGCGCATTAGATACCGCCTTGCTCGGCATTATCTTCTCTTTCTTGCTTGTCAATTTATTCGATTCTTCAGGCACTTTGTTGGGTGTAACCGATAAAGCAGGGATTAGCGATGAACAAGGCCGCTTCCCGAAAATGAAACAAGCCCTTTATGTGGATAGCGTGAGTGCCGTGGCGGGATCGTACATCGGTACTTCTGCAATCAGTACTTACATTGAAAGTGGCGCTGGTGTTTCCGTGGGCGGACGCACGGGAATGACTGCCGTTGTAGTTGGCGTGTTGTTCTTATTAACTATTTTCTTCTCGCCATTAGCGAGCGTTGTGCCACCTTATGCCACCGCAGGCGCATTGATTTATGTGGGGATTTTAATGGCTTCAAGCTTAATTCGTGTGCAATGGGAAGATTTAACCGAAGCCACACCTGCCTTTATCACCGCAGCAATGATGCCGTTCACTTATTCCATTACGGAAGGCATTGCTTTTGGCTTTATTAGCTACTGTGTAATGAAAGTTTGCACAGGTCGTTGGAAAGAAGTAAACGCCCCTGTTTGGGTGGTATCCTTACTCTTTATTGCCAAATTCGTTTGGGTTGGCTAACTCTTTTTAATTAGGGCGAAAAATTCGCCCTAATTTTTTACCGCACTTTTGTTATTTTCGATTTGCCTTAAAAACAGGTAAAATATTGCCAATTTTGCACCGCACTTTGTCCATTATTTTTTTTCCAGAAATTTACGCCACGATGTCAAAAACAAGAAAAATCATTCATATTGATATGGATTGCTTTTATGCTTCTATTGAGTTGCTAGATAAACCGTATCTCAGAGGGAAGCCTGTGGCTGTTGGGGGAGGGGCAGATCAGCGTGGTGTGTTGAGTACCTGCAATTATGAAGCGAGGAAATTCGGTTTGCATAGTGCGATGCCAACAGCACAGGCGTTGAAGCTTTGTCCGAATTTGATTCTGTTACCTGTAAATATGGCATTGTATAAACAGGTGTCGCAACAAATTCAGCAAATTTTTTATCGTTATACACACTTGGTTGAGCCGTTATCTCTTGATGAAGCCTATTTAGATGTTACAGATTGCGATAAATGCTCAGGCTCAGCCACTTGGATTGCCCAAGAAATCCGTCAAAAAATTTGGCAGGAAACCCAACTGACTGCATCAGCGGGCGTTGCACCGTTGAAATTTTTAGCCAAAATTGCCTCGGATAAAAATAAGCCTAATGGGCAGTTTGTAATTCACCCCGATGAAGTGGCGGAGTTTGTGAGAAAGTTGCCATTAAGTGCTATTCCCGGTGTCGGAAAAGTGACAACGCAACGTTTGTTAGAAATGGGGCTGAAAACCTGTGCTGACGTGCAAGGTTTTGAACAACATCTATTGTTAAATCAATTAGGTAAAGTGGGGCAGCGTATTTGGTCGTTTAGCCTCGGAATTGATGAACGAAAAGTGCAACCTGAACGGTTACGCAAATCTGTTGGGGTGGAAACAACATTATTGCAAAATATCACTGAGCTGCGTGATGGAGAAGCGGTTTTAGATCACCTCTACCCGCAATTAATAGAGCGTGTGCTGCGGGCTTGTCCGCATATTTCTTTGGAAAAACTCAATAAAATCGGGATTAAACTCAAATTTGAGGATTTTCAAATTACCACGCTAGAAAAAAGTGCGGTCAGTTTTCAGCACGAAAATTTTCGCGCATTGTTATCGCAAATTTGGCAACGTCGTCAGGATAAATCCATTCGATTAATTGGCTTACACGTTAATTTACCCGAGCAACAAGAAGAAAAACAGATGAGTTTATGGGAAAACTGATCCGTTAAATCTTGAAATTACAAAATTTATAATTATATTGGTTATTCCTTTAATCATTTATTGGATAATCAACTACATACTCACAGCGAGGAACTTTTTATGATGCGAATTTTACTTTTTTTAGCCACCAATATGGCGGTGCTAATTGTCTTTAATATTATTTTGAGCCTAACAGGGATCCGCGCCCAAGATGCCAGCGGGCTACTTATTATGGCGGCACTGTTCGGTTTCAGCGGATCATTAATTTCCCTGTTTTTATCCAAAACAATGGCGTTAAAATCGGTCAATGGGCAAGTGATCGAACAGCCGCGCACAGAGCAAGAGCGCTGGTTATTAAACACCGTAGCTACACAGGCGCGTGAAGCTAATATTCCAATGCCAACCGTGGCGATTTATCATTCTGCGGACGTCAATGCCTTCGCCACTGGCGCAAGTAAAAGCAATTCTTTGGTTGCCGTGAGTACAGGGTTGCTCAACGCAATGACAAAAGATGAAAGCCGAAGCGGTGCTAGCGCACGAAATTAGCCATATCCAAAATGGCGATATGGTTACAATGACGTTGCTACAAGGCGTGTTAAATACTTTCGTGATTTTTATTTCTCGTCTTATCGCCAACGTGGTGGCGAGCAATCGCAACGACAACGGCGAAAGCAGCAGCGGAATTTATTTCTTAGTTTCAATGGTGCTAGAAGTGGTGTTCGGTTTCTTGGCGAGTATGATCGCAATGTGGTTCTCTCGCTACCGTGAATACCGTGCGGATGCGGGTTCAGCACATTTGGTTGGCAAACAAAAAATGATCGCTGCATTACGCCGCCTGCAACAAATTCACGAGCCACAACAAATGGAAGGGCAATTTGCCGCTTTCGGCATTAATGGTAGAACAGGCGGTTTAGCCTCATTATTTTTAAGCCACCCGCCGTTGGAAAAGCGTATTGAAGCGTTGCAACAAAGTGATAGCTTGAAATAAATGTTTTTTCGGGCAGACACATAGGTCTGCCCCTACGAAAATCAATTTAATTACAATAAGTTATCATTATATACGAGTGTAGGGGCGGACCGATGTATCCGCCTTTTAAATTATTACCATTAGCAAGACGTGTTAAAGCGTTGTAACAAATTAATAGCTTAAAATAAACGTTTTTCCGGGCAGACACATAGGTCTATCCCTACGAAAATCTATTTAATTACAATCAGTTATTATATATGAGTGTAGGGGCGGACCGATGTGTCCGCCCTTTAAAATAATTAATGTAGCTAAACCGCCATAAATGTTAAAATAGGGCATTTTCAAATTTTCAGGCACAGACTTTGTGCCTTATTATTTTTTGGAGTTGTGATGGAACATCGTTTAGAAGATATTATTGCCATTTTTAATCAATGCTTTGAGCAAGAATATAATACCAAATTGGTTAAAGGGGGCGATGAGCCGCTTTATGTGCCAGCGAATGAAGATTGCCCTTACAATGCCATTTATTTTGCGCGGGGCTTTTACAGTAGCGCCTTGCACGAGATTTCGCACTGGCTGATTGCAGGCAAAGAGCGGCGTAAATTAGAAGATTTTGGCTATTGGTACGAACCTGACGGACGTTCTGAACAACGTCAGCGAGAGTTTGAACAAGTGGAAGTAAAGCCACAAGCGTTAGAGTGGATTTTAGCCACCGCGGCAGGATTTCGCTATATTGCGAGCAGTGATAATCTCAGTGGCAACCCTGGCGATACTCAGCCTTTCAAGCAAGCTGTTTATGAACAAGTGAAAAGCTATGCCGCGAAAGGGTTACCAAAACGCGCAGAAACCTTACGCCAAGCCCTTGCTAAATTTTACGGTACGCCAGATTGCATTAATTTGGATTTGTTTGACGTGAGTAAAATTTAAGTCAAAAATCAGCAAAATTTGCACCGCACTTTGTTTACTTATGTTCTAAAAAGTGCGGTGCAAAATTTTAATAAATTTAACGGAACATTGAATGTTAGCATTAGAAATCAAAGGATTAACCAAAGAATATAAAAACGGGGTCAAAGCCTTGCACGGCATTGATCTGAGTGTTGAAGCAGGGGATTTTTATGCCCTGCTTGGACATAATGGCGCGGGGAAATCCACCACCATTGGGATTATTTGTTCTTTGGTGAATAAAACATCAGGCGATGTGAAAGTGTTTGGCGCGGATTTGGATAGCAATCCAAGCCAGTTAAAACAGAATATCGGTTTAGTGCCGCAAGAGTTTAACTTTAACCAATTTGAACGCGTGATTGATATTCTCACCAATCAAGCGGGTTATTATGGCATTCCACGTAAAGAAGCTTTAGTGCGCGCGGAAGTGTGGCTGAAAAAGCTGGATTTGTGGGATAAACGCCATCAGCAATCACGCCAACTTTCAGGGGGAATGAAACGCCGTTTGATGATCGCACGAGCCTTAATGCATAACCCTAAATTGCTCATTCTCGATGAACCTACAGCGGGCGTGGACATTGAATTACGCCGTACAATGTGGGAATTTTTACGCGAACTCAACGAGCAAGGCACAACCATTATTCTCACCACCCATTATTTAGAAGAAGCGGAAATGCTTTGCCGTCATATTGGCATTATTCAGCAAGGGCGTTTAGTGGTAAATATGTCAATGAAAGCCTTATTGGCGAAGCTAGAAACAGAAACCTTTATTTTTGATTTAGCACCACAAGCGGTTAAGCCTGAAATAATGGGTTACAACGTCACTTGGCTAGATAACAATACGCTTGAAGTGGAAGTGAAAAGAGAGCAGGGTTTAAATCAGCTATTTTCACAACTGACGCAACAAGGCGTGCAAGTGTTGAGTATGCGTAATAAAGCCAACCGTTTAGAAGAATTATTTGTTTCAATGGCATTGAATAAAGGAGTGCAATAATGAGTTTAGCTTGGGTTGCCTTTCAAACTATTTTTGTGAAAGAAGTACGCCGTTTTACCCGAATTTGGGTGCAAACCCTTGTGCCGCCGGTGATCACAATGACCTTATATTTTGTGATTTTTGGCCAGCTGATTGGCAATCGTATTGGCGAAATGCACGGCTTTAGCTATATGCAATTTATCGTACCGGGGCTGATTATGATGTCTGCCTTAACCCATTCTTTCGCCAATGTGGCGTCATCTTTTTACAGCACGAAATTTGCCCGTAACGTAGAAGAACTGCTAATTTCACCAACTTCACCGCACATTATTATTTTAGGCTATATGGCTGGCGGAATGGCACGTGGATTGAGCGTGGGCATTCTCGTTACCTTGGTTTCATTATTTTTCGTGCCATTACAGATTTATTCTTGGACGGTAATTCTTGCCACCTTATTACTCACCACCGCAAGTTTTGCGCTCGGGGGCTTGATTAATGCAGTTTTCGCACGCTCTTTTGACGACATTAGCATTATCCCCACTTTTGTTTTAACACCATTAACCTATCTCGGCGGCGTATTTTATTCGATTTCTTTATTACCACCTTTCTGGCAAGTGGTGTCAAAATTTAACCCCATTGTTTATATGATCAGCGGCTTCCGCTACGGTTTTCTCGGCATTCAAGATGTCAGCCTTGTTTACACTTTCAGCGTTTTAGGCATTTTTATCACCGTACTTTATGGCATCGCCTATTATTTGATTAGCAGTGGGGTGGGGTTAAGGAGTTAAGAAAAGTGCGGGTGAAAAATTAAATTATTTCTTAATTTATTCTTTTAAAAGGCATTTATTAATGCCTTTTATTTTTTGATCAATTTCGTTAAAGGGAGAAAGAGCATATTTTTTCGTTCAAGAAAAGCGATAAAACCTAATTTATGATAGAACGCAACCGCTTGTTCGTCTTTGGCTTGTACCAGCAATGCGGCAACAGCAAGCTTTGACTCCTTTATTTTGCTGATGGCGTCCGCGATTAAAAATTTACCATAACCACAGCCGACAAATTGTTCATCAACTGTTAATCGTCCAATTAATGCAGCAGGAATGTTAGGGTAGCGAATCTCTTGTTTAATTTGTGTTTTGGGAATATCACTTACGTTAATTGCAGAGGCAGATAGGGTATAATAGCCAACAATTTTGGCCTGTCTTTGATGAATTAAAACGAAACATTTTGATAATTCTTTTCTCTCATCTTGTGAAGCTTGAGTATGAAAATAGCGGTTTAACTCAGGTGAAAGACTGCAAAAGGATTTTCTATCTAACTTCAACTGAGATAATGTCACAATATCAATATGCTCTAAATCAATCTGCACGTGCATTTTTCCTTGCTAAGAACTGTTGGTGCATCGAAAGTGCTTCTTCCATTGTTGGATTGACTTCATAAGAATCAAGATGTTTCAATAAATGGACTTGATCCGCTACAGATAATTTCACAGACTGATGTTCAGCAATAGTTTTTACGGATTCTTTATATACCACATCAACAATAAAATCTGTCAATGTGCGTCCAGTAATCGCTGCGGCTTGTTTAAATAATTGATAAATTTCAGGATTTACTTTTGCTTCTAATCGAGCTTTGGGGATTTTAGTTTGCATAATAATTTGCTCTGTTCTATTGATATGAAGAAATTATACGGCCACAAGCCGTATAATTCAAGAGTAAGGGAGGCTAATTATTTACTAACGAATAATCTCATAACAAGGCTCGTAAGCCTCGCCGTCTGGCAGTTTCATTCGGTGTTGGGTGATGAAATCTTGTAGCACGTTGTCCACTTTTTCCATTAAATCCTTATCCCCTTTGAGTTGGAATTTGCCTAGTTCAGCGATG
>NZ_PQVI01000007.1 GCF_002921145.1 Avibacterium endocarditidis | reverse complement strand
TTAAGTGCGGTCTTTTTTTATAGATTTTATTCCTTACCCTCTAATGGCGTAAATGGGCGTTCTGTGTGGCCTGTGTATAGCTGACGTGGGCGGACGATTTTCATATTGCCCGGTTTGAACATTTCTTTCCAGTGGGCGATCCAGCCGACGGTTCTTGCTAGGGCGAAGATGACAGTGAACATTGACGTTGGAATGCCAATGGCTTTGAGAATAATGCCTGAATAGAAATCGACATTCGGATAAAGTTTGTGATCAATAAAGTATTGATCGCTTAATGCGATACGTTCTAGTTCCATTGCCACGTCGAATAATGGGTTATCAATATTCAACTCTTTTAGTACTTCGTGGCAAGTTTGACGCATTACTTTTGCACGCGGGTCGTAGTTTTTGTAAACACGGTGTCCAAAGCCCATTAAGCGGAATGGATCGTTTTTATCTTTGGCGCGCGCAATGTATTCTGGAATGCGGTCAATGGTGCCGATTTCTTCAAGCATATTAATGCAAGCTTCATTTGCACCGCCGTGTGCAGGCCCCCAAAGTGAGGCGATACCTGCGGCAATACAAGCGAATGGGTTTGCACCAGAGGAGGCGGCTGTACGCACCGTTGAGGTTGAAGCATTTTGTTCGTGATCGGCGTGTAGAATAAAATGCGATCCATTGCGCGCTCTAGCACCGGGTTTACTTCATAGGGTTCGCAAGGGGTGGCGAACATCATATGTAAGAAATTACCCGAATAAGAAAGTTTATTCAGCGGGAACATAAAAGGTTGCCCAATAGAATATTTGTAGCACATCGCCGCAAGGGTTGGCATTTTAGCCAGTAAGCGAATGGCAGTGATTTCACGATGTTCAATATCGTTAATATCTAAAGAATCGTGATAGAACGCTGCTAATGCGCCACTTACCCCACACATAATCGCCATTGGGTGTGAATCTCGGCGGAATCCGTGGAAGAAGCGGGAAATTTGTTCGTGAACAAGGGTGTGCTTGCGTACTAATTGGCGGAAAGTTTTGTATTCTTCGGCACTTGGGCGCTCGCCAAATAATAATAAGTGTGCCACTTCTAAATAATCGGCATTTTTTGCCAAATCAGCAATAGGATAACCACGGTGGAGAAGAATGCCGTTGTCGCCGTCAATATAGGTGATTTCGGAAACACAAGAGGCGGTGGACATAAAACCGGGGTCAAAGGTAAAAAGTTTATTTTTGACTAGGGATTGAACATCAATGACATCATAGCCGAGTGAACCTTTACGCATTGGGAGTTCAAGTTCACGTCCATCATTTAGCGTTAGTTTTGCGTTGAGTTCTGTCATAGGTCTTCCTCTTTAGTTGGAGTTGATAATGTTGTGTTTGTTGAATTATTGTACTTTCTAATGAATTTTCACTATAACCTGTTATGGAGTACCTGTCTTTAATATTTACAAAAAAATTTTGTTAAGGAAATGTTATTTTTTCAAAAATGAGAGGCAGATCAAAAAATCAGAAAAATGTTAATGTTTTGTTAATTGAATTAGTTGCTAATTGTGGGAATTTGATTTTAAATTATTCGACTAACACTGAAAGAAAAATCAGTGCGTGTTTCTGATTGAATCCTATGTATAATAAACCTAATGAATTTTTATGTTGTAAATTCTACCCAACCAAGCTAGGTGGTATTAATGAAACAAACGAGCCCAATTAGTGAATGGTTAGCTTCAAGCGCTTTAAATGGAGCAAATCAATCTTACATTGAAGAATTATATGAAAGTTATCTTCAAGATCCCCATTCTGTCGATGAAAGCTGGCAACAAATTTTCGATAAATTGCCAAAACACACCGCTGTAGAGCAAGCACATTCTCCAGTTCGTCAATATTTTAAACGTTTAGCACGAGATATTGGCGTGGACGGCACAACCGTGATTGATCCGAAAGTGAGCGGACGGCTGGTAAAAGTATTGCAATGGGTGAATGCACACCGTAACCGGGGGCATTTACACGCGGATCTTGATCCGTTAGGTATTTGGCAACGGATGTATGCACCGACATTAGATTATAAATTCTATGGTTTTACTGATGAGGATCTTGATGAAGAATTTGATATTGGCGGTTATGTGTATGACAAAGATCGTATTAGCTTACGTGAGCTTTCTTCCTCATTAAAATCAACCTATTGCGGCACTATTGGCCTTGAGTTTATGCACGTTAATGACCTTGAGGCGCGTACTTGGTTACAGAAAAAGTTAGAAAATGGGTTAAATAAACCTTTATTTGGCAAACAAGAACAGCTTAAATTTCTTGAAGAACTTACCGCAGCAGACGGTTTAGAACGCTATCTCGGTGCAAAATTCCCGGGGGCAAAACGTTTTTCTCTTGAAGGCAGTGATGCGTTTATCCTGTTAATGAAAGAAATTATCCGTCAAGGGGCAAAAAACGGCATTAAAGAAATTGTAATGGGAATGGCACACCGTGGACGATTAAACCTATTAATCAATGTATTAGGGAAAAAACCAGCGGAATTATTTGATGAATTTGCTGGAAAACACCACGGGAATGGAACAGGTGATGTGAAATATCACCAAGGTTTTTCTTCTGATTTTATGACCGATGATGGCTTAGTGCATTTAGCACTCGCGTTTAACCCTTCTCACTTAGAAATTGTAAACCCCGTGGTGCTAGGTTCAGTGCGTGCGAGACAAACCCGCATTAACGATGTAGAACGCTCGCAAGTGTTGCCGATTACTGTACACGGTGATTCCGCAGTCGCAGGGCAGGGCGTGGTGCAAGAAACCCTAAATATGTCGGCGACTCGTGGTTATTCTGTGGGGGGCACAATTCGTATTGTGATCAACAACCAAATCGGTTTCACCACCTCGAATCCGCACGATACCCGCTCTACGGAATATTGTACCGACATTGCGAAAATGATTGAAGCGCCAGTTATTCACGTTAATGGCGATGATCCTGAAGCCGTGGCTTATGCGGCACAAATGGCAGTGGAATTTAGAACTAAATTCAAGCGTGATATTTTTATTGATCTGGTTTCCTATCGCCGTCACGGACACAATGAAGCGGACGAACCTTCTGTTACTCAGCCGTTAATGTATGATCGCATTAAACGCCACCCAACCCCACGCAAAGTGTATGCCGATCGCTTAATTGCAGACAATGTGATTGATGAGGCTTACAGCCTAGAATTAATGAATAAGTATCGCGATGCTTTAGACAACGGTGATTGCGTTGTGCCAGAATGGCGTGAGCGTGATGTGGAAGCCTCGGATTGGATGAAATTCCTCAGCCAAGAATGGTCAGATTACGAGGGCAGTTTTGATGAAGAACGCTTTACTGCGCTTGCCTTAAAAGTGTGTGAATATCCAGAAAATCACCCACTTCATTCGCGCGTGAAAAAAATCTATGATGATCGCCGTTTAATGGCAAAAGGCGAAAAACCATTCGATTGGGGAATGGCAGAAACAATGGCTTACGCCACCTTGTTGGACGAAGGCTATAACGTTCGCTTATCTGGTGAAGATGCAGGGCGTGGCACATTCTTCCACCGTCATTCTGTTTTACATAGCCAAAAAGATGCCACAATTTACACCCCACTTACCCATTTGCACAATCAGCAAGGGCATTTTGAAGTGTGGGATTCCGTGCTTTCAGAAGAAGCGGTGTTGGCTTATGAATATGGCTATGCCACAGCGACACCAAAAACGCTCACCATCTGGGAAGCGCAATTCGGTGATTTCGCCAATGTTGCGCAAGTGGTGATCGACCAATTTATCAGCTCAGGTGAACAAAAATGGGGCAGAATGTGTGGTTTGGTAATGCTATTACCGCACGGTTATGAAGGGCAAGGGCCTGAACATTCATCAGCCCGTTTAGAGCGTTATTTACAGCTTTGTGCGCAACAAAATATGCAAGTTTGCGTGCCTTCAACGCCAGCGCAGATTTACCATTTATTACGCCGTCAAATGTTGCGCAAGGTACGCCGCCCATTGATTGTGATTACACCAAAATCCTTACTGCGCCACCCACTTGCGGTGTCCAGCAAAGAAGAGTTGGTGAACGGCACTTATCAAAACGTGATTGGCGAAATTGACAAGCTCGATCCAAAACAAGTGAAACGTGTGGTAATGTGTTCGGGCAAAGTATATTACGATTTATTGGAACAACGCCGTAAAAATAACCAAACCGATGTAGCGATTGTGCGCGTGGAACAGCTTTATCCTTATCCGCACGAAGAAATGAAAGCGGCGCTTGCCCCTTATCATCAGGTTACTGATTATGTATGGTGTCAAGAAGAACCGCAAAACCAAGGCGCGTGGTATTGTAGCCAACATAACTTTGTGAGTTCATTGCCAGAACACGGCAAACTGCGCTATGTGGGCAGACCGGCTTCAGCATCGCCAGCGGTGGGCTATATGTCTTTACATAATGAACAGCAACGCGCCTTAGTGAATGAGGCTTTAGAATAATTTGTAAGCAAAAAGTGCGGTCAAAAATCACCGCACTTTTGTACAACCGAATGCAAATAAAACGCAAACAAAAGAAGGAACAGAAAAATGAGCGATTTTGAGATTTTAACTCCCGTGCTACCTGAATCTGTGGCAGATGCAACGGTTGCCACTTGGCATAAAAAAGTGGGCGATGAAGTAAAACGTGATGAAGTTTTAGTCGAAATTGAAACCGACAAAGTCGTGCTTGAAGTGCCGGCGGTTGCTGATGGTGTGCTAGAAAGCATCATTGAAGCCGAGGGAGCAACAGTGATTAGCAACCAAGTGTTAGGTAAAGTTTCTGCCTTAGCGACGGCAGGCAATGCCACTAAAGAAAGTGTGCAAAAAATAGAAAGCACGCCAGCAGATCGCCATTTAGCCAACTTAACATCAGAACCGACTAATGCCGATGTGGTTAGCCCAGCGGCACGCCGTTTATTGGCAGAAAACGATCTTAAAGCTGAAGAAGTGCAAGGCACAGGCGTGGGCGGACGCATCACCCGTGAAGACATTGAACGCACCGTAGCACAAAAAGCTGCGCAATCTCAGCCTCAGCCACAAGCGCCTGAAACTCCAGCATTAAATATATCAGGGCGTGATGAAAAACGTGTGCCAATGACTCGTTTGCGTAAGCGTGTGGCAGAGCGTTTATTAGAAGCGAAAAACAGCACCGCAATGCTCACTACCTTCAACGAAGTGGATATGCAGCCAATTATGCAACTGCGTAAAAAATATGCAGAGAAATTTGAGAAATCTCACGACACTCGCTTAGGTTTTATGTCTTTCTACGTGAAAGCCGTGGTAGAGGCGCTAAAACGCTATCCAGAAGTGAATGCGTCTATTGACGGTGATGACATTGTGTATCACAACTATTTTGACATCAGCATTGCCGTTTCCACCCCACGCGGTTTGGTCACCCCAGTGTTACGCAACTGCGATAAGCTGAGTATGGCGGAAATTGAAAAGCAAATCAAAGTGTTAGCGGAAAAAGGTCGTGATGGTAAATTAACGGTGGAAGATCTCACGGGCGGAAACTTCACGATTACCAACGGCGGTGTGTTTGGATCACTGATGTCCACGCCAATCATCAACCCACCACAAAGCGCGATTTTAGGTATGCACGCCATTAAAGATCGTCCAGTGGCAGTGAACGGTGAAGTGGTGATTCGCCCAATGATGTATCTTGCCCTTTCTTACGATCACCGCTTAATTGACGGACGTGAAAGTGTGGGCTTCTTAGTCACCATTAAAGAAATGTTGGAAGATCCAACGCGTTTATTATTAGAAGTGTAGTCTTAACATAGGGCGATAAGGGATCTTATCGCCTTATTTTTATTCATTGATATGCGGATATGATGAAGCATATAGCGATAAAAGGGAGAAAGATAAATCTATGAATTTACACGAATATCAAGCAAAACAACTTTTCGCCCAATACGGCTTGCCCGTCGGTGAGGGCTATGCGTGCGAAACCTTAGAACAAGGATTGGAAGCCATCAAAAAATTAGGTGGCTCAAAGTGGGTACTAAAATGTCAAGTGCACGCAGGAGGGCGTGGCAAAGCGGGTGGTGTACAAGTAGTGAGCTCCGAACAAGAAGTGCGGGCGTTTTTTGACAAATTTTTAGGTAAGCGTCTGGTTACTTTCCAAACCGATGCCAAAGGGCAGCCGATTAATCAAATTTATGTAACGGGCTGTGTGGCAGTGAAAAAAGAGTTGTATCTCAGTGCGATTGTCGATCGTAGCTCGCAACAAATTGTCTTTATGGTTTCCACAGAAGGTGGCGTGAATATTGAAGAAGTGGCGGAAAAAACACCGCACTTATTACACCGTACTAGCATTGATTTACTAGTTGGCGGAATGCCGTACCAAGGCAGAGAATTAGCCTTTAAACTCGGTTTAGAGGGCAAACAAATCAAGCAATTTACTGAGTTATTTTGCCAGCTCAGTCGCCTATTTATTGAAAAAGATCTGGCATTATTAGAAGTGAATCCACTGGTGATTTTGGACAATGGCGATCTTGATTGTCTTGATGCCAAAGTGGTGGTGGACAGCAATGCCTTATATCGCCACCCAGATTTGCTCGCAATGCGTGATCTGAGCCAAGAAGATCCTCGTGAAGCCCAAGCAGAAAAATGGAATCTCAACTATGTCGCCTTAGATGGCAACATTGGCTGTATGGTTAATGGTGCAGGGCTAGCAATGGGAACAATGGATATTGTGAAATTATACGGCGGACAACCAGCCAACTTCCTTGATGTGGGCGGCGGCGCAACCAAAGAACGTGTGGCAGAAGCCTTTAAAATCATCTTAACCGATCCTTCGGTGAAAGCTATTTTAGTTAATATTTTTGGTGGCATTGTACGTTGTGATCTCATCGCCGAAGGCATTATCGCAGCCAGCAAAGAAGTGGGCGTAAATGTGCCTGTGGTGGTGCGTTTAGAGGGGACAAATGCGGAATTAGGCCGCGCAATGTTGGCAGAAAGCGATACCAACATTATTTCAGCACAAAGTTTACAACAAGCGGCAAGCGAAGTCGTGAAAGCAGCAAAGGGAGAATAAAATGTCAATTTTAGTGAACAAAGACACCAAAGTGATTTGCCAAGGTTTCACTGGCGGACAAGGCACATTTCATTCCGAACAAGCCCTTGCTTATGGCACAAAATTAGTGGGCGGTGTTTCCCCAGGGAAAGGTGGCACAACACATTTAGGCTTGCCTGTGTTTAACACCGTGCGCGAAGCCGTTGAACAAACCGGTGCTACAGCCACCGTGATTTACGTTCCCGCACCATTTTGTAAAGATGCCATTTTTGAAGCGATTAACGCAGGATTATCCTTAATCGTCTGTATCACCGAGGGTATTCCGACTTTGGATATGCTACAAGTGAAACAAAAGCTGAATGAAACGGGCGTGGTGATGATCGGGCCAAATTGCCCAGGCATAATCACCCCTGAAGAATGTAAAATCGGCATAATGCCGGGCAATATTCATAAAAAAGGACGTATCGGCATTGTTTCTCGCTCAGGCACATTAACCTATGAAGCGGTTAAACAAACTACCGATGAAGGCTTTGGACAATCCACCTGCGTTGGCATTGGCGGCGATCCAATCCCCGGTTCAAGTTTTATTGATATTCTCAAACGCTTCCAACAAGATCCCGAAACGGAAGCCATCGTGATGATTGGCGAAATCGGCGGCAGCGCTGAAGAAGAAGCGGCAGAGTTTATCCGTCATAACATAACCAAACCTGTGGTGGCATACATTGCAGGCATCACCGCACCAAAAGGCAAACGAATGGGACACGCAGGCGCGATTATCAGCGGTGGAAAAGGCACTGCCGATGAAAAAATCCAAGCCCTCCAACAAGCAGGCGTAACCACTGTAAAAAGCCTTGCGGAAATTGGGACGGCGCTGAGAGCAATCTTGAAGTAATAAGCCATTTCTAAAGTGCGGTCAGTTTTTTGTGATTTTTTATAACAATGAAAACGTAGAGATGAATAGTATTCATTTTTATAATGAATAATTCAGATTTGCGAACCCAATGGTGCTATGTCAAAATAGCACCATTTTTTATATAGAAAGGAAAGACAATGCAAAAAAATATTATCACCACAGCAATTTTGCTCTCATTTTCTACCGCACTTTATGCCATAGAAAATGCAGCACAAAGCGAACAGCTCGCACCAATTTATGTTTATTCCGCTTATGCCGAGCCTGTAAGCGAAGAGCAAACGGCGTCATCAGTAACGGTTTTAACCGAAAAAGATTTCGCTGAACGCAACGCCAACTATGTTTCTGATGTATTAAAAACCGTGCCAAGCGTGGCATTGGGTGCATCAGGCGGACGCGGTACATTAACCAGCCTTTATCTGCGTGGCGCAGATCCAAATCACACTGCGGTGATTATTGACGGCGTGAAAGTTAATCCTGTGTCAGGTTATGGCTATGATTTCGGTGGATTAAGCCTAAGCAATATTGATCGCATTGAAGTGTTGCGTGGTGAACAATCGGCATTATGGGGGAGCGATGCTATGGGTGGCGTGGTTTATATCACCACGAAAAGCGGGCTTTATAAGGATAAACCCTTTAATGTGGACTTTGATTTAGGCACGGGTTCAAAAGGCACTTATGACGGTTCACTGACTCTTTCAGGTCAGCAAAACGGGTTTTATTATAGCTTGCACGGTGATAGCCACCGCACAAAAGGCATTTCGGCTTATAGTTCAGATCGCTTCCATTATACTGCGGAAGATGGCAGCCGCGTGAGTACGGGCGGCGCAAAAGAGCGAGATAAATTCCATCGTGATGCACTATCATTGCGTGTGGGCTATGATGACGGCGAAAAAGGTATTGATTTTTTGGCTAGCCATTTTAGCCAAACAGCACATTTTGATAATAGTTATACCGCAGAAACAGCCTTTGATGATTATACCCGCACTCGTGAAACAACTTTTAAATTAAACGGTTATGTTGGAGCGGAAAAAGAGTTGTTTAAACATAAAGCAAGCGTTAGCCACCAAAAAACCGACAGCGATACACTTGGTTCGTGGGCAAGTGGTTATGATGCTAAAAAGTTGAATGCAAACTATCAGTTAGACATTAATTTTGATCGAGAAGGTGAGTTGCAACAAGCGTTGAGTTTGCTTACAGAGTATCAACGTTCTACCTATGATTTTGGTTCTTCGGCTAACCGTAAAAAGCATTTAACCGAGAAAAGCGTAGCGGCGGAATATCGTCTGTTCAGTGAAAATGAGCATAGCTTAAGCCTAAGTGGACGTTATACCGATAGCAATCATTATGATAATAGCTTCACTGGACGTATTGTGGGAACTTATCGCTTATTGCCGAATGTGAAAGCACACGCAAGTTTTGGTACAGCCATTCAAAATCCAACAATCACTGAGTTTTATGGTTACAACGGCACATTTTTACCTAATCCAAACCTTAAGCCTGAAAAAAGCAAAGGTGGGGATATTGGTTTGCTTTTTGAAACCACAGATAAACGCCATAGCTTAGATGTAACTTATTTTGCGCGCAATGTGAAAAACTTTATTAGCGCCGCTTATTTGCCTAATGGGGTTTCGCAAGCGGTAAATATGAGCGGTTCAACTAAAATCAAAGGGGTTGAAATTGCGTATAACGGCAAAATCACAGACGATCTAACCGCTTACGCCAACTATACTTATACCCAAACCAAAGATAGCAAAGGACAAACCTTACTTCGCCGTCCGAAACATATGGCAAATTTAGGTTTAGCGTATCAAATTACTGAAGCGTTGGGTGCGAATGTGAATGTAAACTATGTGGGTAAACGCATTGATACTATTTATCCTGCAAGAGTAAAAATGCCTTCTTACACCTTGGTTAGTCTTGGCGCGAATTATCAAGTTACGCCAAACTTAAATGTGTATGCGAACTTGAATAATCTGTTTGATAAAAAATATGAAAGCGTTGCAGGCTATGGCCAATATGGTCGCACCTTATATGTGGGCTTAAAAGGCAGCTTTTAACCCCTAAGCAGATAGGCTTTTGTGAAAGTGCGGTGTAAAATTAACAAAATTTTCACCGCACTTTGTTTTTTGGGACATCATTTTTTAATGCAAAAAATTCGCGTATTTTTCACCGCGCTTTTCTTTTCCGTTCCGCTTTGGGCGCAAGAGCAATTTGTGTCGCTCACCCTATGCAGTGATCGCTTGTTAGCAGAATTAGCTCGCCCTGAACAAATTGCTGCACAATCTATTTATTCCAAAAATCCTTTGATGATGTTGGATAAAATTAATCAAAATAAACCCGCACTTAACGCGCGATTAACGGATTTATTGCCTTATTTGGATAAAACTATTTTGCTCAACGAGCAGTTTTATCCCCTGTTGGTGGCGGATCTGAAAAAGCTCGGGGTAAAAATTTTGTCTATTAATGACAGCCCACAAACGGCGGAACAGCTTTTTGCCTTGATACTGGAATTAGGCAAGCGTTTTGGCAACGAAACCCACGCCCAGCAGTTGGTGAAAAAGCTAAAAAATAGTGATTTTCAGCTCAATCAAAGGAATACGCAAACCTTAATTCTTTCCGATACAGGCGTAGTTGAACCGATTTTTCCACAATACCAAGCCTTGCTAAAATTGCTCGGCTTAACGCCGCTTGAAAGCACTATTACGGCACAAAATTTTTCCCTAGAGAAACTTTTGCGTGCGCAGCCAAATTGGCTGATTTCCATTAGTGATAAACAAGGTTATAACGAACAGGCGGAAGTGCTGACGCACCCTTTGATTGCCAATATGTTCCCTGCGCAACGAATGGCGACAATGCCACTGAAATATGGTTATTGCTTTGATCAGGGCGTTTGGCAAGGCGCGGCGATGATTTATCGCCAACTGAATAAGAGAGAGCAAGCAGAATGAAACGATTAAACCTTTCCCTTTTGCTTTATTACTTTTGTTGATTGCTTTTGCGATTTTTCATCAGCTGGGGGATTTTGCTTATTTACGCAATGCACAGGGGATCGCCACCGATATGCGATCTTTAGTGTTATGGGATATTCGCTTGCCACGCCTTGGTTTAGCCATTTTAACGGGAGCAAGCCTTGCGCTGGCAGGCAATGCAATGCAGGGGTTGTTTCAAAATCCCTTGGCTAGCCCGGGGTTATTAGGGGCGGCTAATGGCGCAACCACGGCGAGCGTGTTTTTGCTCTATTATTTTTCCGTGCCATTGTCCCTGTTGCTGTTCGGCGGGATCGCAGGGGCATTAGCCAGCTTTTTATTAGTCTATGCCATTGCAAAAAATAAAGGGGCGACAATGATGATTTTATCAGGGATTGCGGTGAATATGTTGCTCGGTTCGGCCATCGCCTTATTGCTTTCCAACGCACAAAGCCCTTGGGCATTGGCGGAATTATACCGCTGGTTGCAGGGATCATTAATGTGGGCCAAAATCGAACCGCTCTTGCTTTCTCTGCCTATCGTGGCGGTGGGCGCAATCTGTTTATATTGCCAACGCCGTTACCTCGATTTACTCACTTTCGGGGAAGAAACCGCCAGTACAATGGGCATTGACCCAAAACGAAGCTTTTTTATCACCACCCTTGGCGTGGCGTTGCTGGTGGGCGCCACCATTCCGCAAACTGGCACAATCGGATTTATCGGCTTAATTGCCCCGCACTTTGCGCGCATCTGGCTGAAAAAACGCCCCTCACAACTTTATTTCACTAGCGGATTAATTGGTGCGTTACTTTTGTTACTTGCCGATCTTGCTATTCAATATGTGCCGCTTTTCTCGCATATTTATATTGGCACGCTCACCGCCATTATCGGCGCACCTTGCTTGATTTGGATTTTGCTCACCCAACAACGGAGATTAGCCCGTGATTAACTTGCACAATGTTAGCCTTGCTTATGGCATCAAAAATATCAGCGCCCAAATTCCCCAAGGTAAATTAGTGGGCATAATGGGCGGCAATGGTGCAGGGAAGTCCACTTTGCTCAAAGCCATTGCGGGCATTTTACCACTCGAAACAGGCTCAATTTTATTGAACGACAAACCGCTCACCGAAATGAGCTTGTCTGAAAAAAAGCCAAACGTTGGCGTATTTTGCGCAAAGCACCAATATTTATTGGGATTTATCTGTTTATGACGTGATTGCACTCGGCTTGCCCGAAACACGGCTTATCCCTAAGGAAAAAGTGCGGTCAAAAAAAGACAAATTTTTTGATCGTTTATTTAATTCATCACACCAACAATGGCAGCAAGAAAAGATCCAGCAAGCCGCAAAGCAATTTTCTGTTCAACATCTGTTAGAACAACCTTTCCAACAGCTTTCAGGCGGCGAAAAAGCCCGTGTTCAGCTTGCCCGTTGTTGTATTAAAAACGCACCGATTTTATTGGCAGACGAACCTATCGCGCCCCTTGATCCTTATTATCAAATTGATATTTTAGAACAATTAAAATCACTCACCCCAAACACCACTTGCGTTGTCGCCATTCACCACCTTGATCTTGCCTACCGTTTCTTATGAAATCATCTTGCTTCACCAAGGCAACTTACTTGCTCACGGCAACACGCAAGATGTCCTAACCGCAGAAAATCTACGCATTGCGTTTGGGGTTAAGGCGGAGATTGATGTGGAAAAAAGAATGTTTGGAAATATTCATAAATTATGATTAACTATTAAAATTTAATCAAAAATGAGAAAAGAAAATGACAAGCACAATACTTAAATCCTTAGCTGAAATTCATAAAGCACTTGCTTTTTTTCAACGTGAAAATGCTAAAAAAGAATTATATGATGCGAGCAGTTTTAGCCCTTTTCAATTTATAAGGAATGATGAAAATTGTTTATCTGAAATCATTGCGTTCCTACTTGACCCTAGTCAAAATCACGGGCAGCAAGAATTATTTTTAAATAGTTTATTAAAATATTTGAAACTGCCAGAATATTTGTCTTATAACAATGTGTCAGTAACTTGTGAAAAAGCAACTTTTAATAATAGAAGACACGATATTTTTATTGAAGGTTTTTTACATAATGAACGCCAATGGATTGTTTCTATTGAAAATAAGTTAAGATATGCAGCCGATCAAAATAGCCAATTAGAAGATTACTGGAAAGATATTAATCGTTATCGCCCTAAGTTTAGCTGCTTGGTCTATTTATCTCCATTCAAACAGCTGCCCAGTGAAAAATCTATTAATACAGATAGCTGGAAAGAATTAATTCAAAATAATCAAGCAAAAGTGATTGGTGCAGAAGATCTGATTAAGTGGCTGGAGCAAACGCCAATAGTTGCTCCAAATATTCGAGCTTTTTGTCAGAGTTTTATACAGTTTTTAAAGGAAGATATTATGAATGAAACAAAAGAAAATAATCAATTATTAGATGAGTTAGTGAAAAATCCTAATTGGGTTGAAACAGCAACAACGTTATTAGAGTTATCAGATAATATTTATCAAAAATTAGAAGATAGCTTGGTTCAACAACTTCATAAGATGCTTAACGATAACAAAAAATATTCGAGAATGATTGAATATAACTGGCATTTTTATAATAAACATAAAGAAGGCATTTATCTTGATAAAGAAGATAAAAAGTATCCTTGGGGGATCGGAGTAGAATTTAGAGATAGAAGTTATCATAAGGCATATTATGGTTTTTGGGCTACTAAAGATAATATCTCACAGGAAAATTATCAAAGATTAGAAGAAATATTTAAATTAGAAGGATTTAAACAAGATAACTGGTGGCTGCAATGGCAAGATTGCAATGGAAACTTACAAAATTGGGACGGAAAAGTTTGGAAGGAAGTTTGGAAGGAAGAGGAAGTTAAGGCTGGTCGATTAGCGAAAGAGATTTTTGAGTTATTAGAACCCTTTATCAAGATAGCTAATGATCATTTAGAAGAATTAGAAACGTTTATTGATAAATAGAAAAAGTGCGGTGATTTTTCACCACACTTTTTTTAGTTTACTTATTTCAATTTACTTCATCGAAACCCCAAGCCATTTGTGCATTTCTTTTTCGTTCCAGCCTTTACGTTGGGCGTAGTCTAAGGCTTGGTCTTGGTCAATGCGGCCTAGGGTGAAGTAGTTGCTGGCTGGGTGGGTGAAGTACCAACCGCAGACGCTGGCGGCAGGCCACATTGCGTAACTTTCGGTGAGTTTCATTCCAATGCGTTGTTCCACTTCAAGTAAATCCCAAATTAGTTGTTTTTCGGTGTGTTCTGGGCAGCTTGGGTAGCCCGGTGCGGGGCGGATACCCACATAATTTTCTGCGATCAGATTTTCGTTATCGAAGGTTTCATTGGAATAGCCCCAAACTTTTGTGCGAAGCTCAAAGTGTAAATATTCTGCCATCGCTTCGGCTAAGCGGTCGCCAATGGCTTGCAGTAAAATAGCGCTGTAATCATCGCCTGCGGCTTTGAATCCTTCCACTAAATCGTGTTCTTCAATTCCTGCGCACACCGCAAACATTCCGAACCAATCTTGTTGGCCGCTTTCACGATCAGCAATAAAATCACTTAAGGCAACGTTATAAGGGCTTTTGCTATTTTTGCCACGTTCACTTTGTTGGCGCAGATGATGCGCCACGCCTGTCACAGAAGTGCGGTCAGAATTTTGATAAATTTCAATATCATCGCCCTTGCGATAGGCAGGGAAAATGCCCATAATTCCACTTGGTTTGAGTTTGCCGTTTTGCTCAAATTCATCAAGCATTTGTTGCGCATCATTATAGACTTTGCGCGCTTCTTCGCCGCCCTCTGGATAGTCAAAGGCATCAGGATAACCGCCCATTAACCCCCATAAACGGAAAAATGGCGACCAGTCAATAAATTGGCGTAAGGTGGAAATTGGTACATTTTTGTATTCCACAATGCCTGTTTGTTTTGGTTGTGGCACTTGATAATCCGCCCATTCGCCAGAAAACGCTGGGAAAGCGTTAGCACGCGCTTCTTCAATTGGAAGCTGTTGGCGTAATGGTTTACGGTTAGCAAAGCTGTGCTGAATTTTTTCGTATTCTTTTTTTGTACGTTGCCAGTTCTGCTTTGCTTTCTGGGTTCATCAAAGCGGCACAAACCGTTACAGCACGGGACGCATTGGTGGTGTAGATCACTTCGTGCTTGTATTTTGGATAAAGTTTGATGGCGGTATGTTCTTTTGACGTGGTTGCACCGCCAATCAGTACGGGAAGGCTTAATCCCAAACGGTTCATTTCACCTAAGAAATATTCCATTTCATCTAACGATGGCGTGATCAAACCGCTTAAACCGATAATATCGGCTTTTTCGTTGATCGCCGTTTCGATGATCTTATCGGCAGGAACCATTACGCCGAGATCGATCACTTCAAAGTTATTACATTGCAATACCACGCTGACAATGTTTTTGCCGATGTCGTGCACATCGCCTTTTACCGTAGCGATTACCACTTTTCCGCTTGATACACCTTGCTGTTTGGTGGCGTTGATAAAGGGTTCTAAATAGGCGACCGATTGTTTCATTACACGCGCAGATTTCACCACTTGTGGTAGGAACATTTTACCGTCCCCGAATAGATCACCAACCACGTCCATTCCCGCCATTAATGGGCCTTCGATCACTTCTAGCGGTGAGCTAAATTGCAGACGCGCTTCTTCCGTATCTTCAATAATATGGCTAGTAATGCCTTTCACTAAGGCTTGTTTTAGACGCTCTTCCACCGTCCAAGTACGCCATTCTGCCACGGCATTATCGCTGCTTTCGCTGGCTGAACCTTTGTATTTATCCGCAATATCAAGCAGGCGATCGGTGGCGTCTGCACGGCGATTTAGCACCGCATCTTCGACAATTTCACGCAGTTCAGGATCAAGATCATCATAAATTGCCAGTTGCCCTGCATTAACGATCCCCATATCCATACCTTGTTTGATGGCGTGATAAAGAAAAACGGCGTGAATGGCTTCACGCATTGGATTGTTGCCACGGAACGAGAAAGAAACATTGGACACACCGCCCGAAATTTTAGCGTGGGGGAGTGAGCGTTTAATGCGTCCTGTGGCGTTAATAAAATCCACACCATAATTATTATGCTCTTCAATACCCGTACCGATCGCAAAAATATTTGGATCGAAAATAATGTCTTCAGGGGGAAAGCCCACTTCATCAACCAAAATGTGATAA
Source organism: Avibacterium endocarditidis (assembly GCF_002921145.1). GTDB lineage: Bacteria > Pseudomonadota > Gammaproteobacteria > Enterobacterales > Pasteurellaceae > Avibacterium > Avibacterium endocarditidis. The sequence goes on along the minus strand of NZ_PQVI01000007.1, from coordinate 12,851 downwards.
GCTCGGGTACAGATTTCCACCTTGCGTTCTTCGGTATCGGCTTGTCCCACTTCATCAAATGCCATCACTACGGCGGCTGCACCGTAACGGCGGATCAATTTGGCTTGCGCAACAAATTTTTCCTTGCCTTCTTTCAGGGAAATGGAGTTTACAATCCCTTTTCCTTGAATTGATTGCAAGCCCGCTTCGATCACTTCCCATTTAGATGAATCGATCATCACTGGCACTTTCGCGGCATCAGGTTCGGTTGCCATAATATTAAGGAATTGAGCCATACATTTTTTGCTATCAAGCAAGGCTTCGTCCATATTTACATCAATCACCTGAGCGCCATTTTCCACTTGGTCAATAGCAATCTCAATGGCTTCGGCATAGCGATCTTCTTTAATTAATTTTTTAAATTTGGCTGAACCAGTAACATTATTACGTTCGCCCACGTTTACAAAGAGGCTGTTTTCATCAATGTTTAACGGTTCTAAGCCTGATAAACGCATTGCCACAGGCAAATCAGGCAAGGCTCTTGGCGGCACGTTTTTCACCACTTCTGCAATGGCGTGGATATGCTCTGGGGTTGTTCCACAACAGCCGCCCACAATGTTCAGCCAGCCGTTTTGTGCCCATTCTTGAATATAAGCGGCCATTTCTTCTGCGCCTAAATCATAACCGCCAAAGGCGTTTGGCAAGCCTGCATTCGGGTGAACGGAAACAAAGGTTTCGCAGATTTTTGACATCACTTCCACATACTGACGCAATTCTTTTGGCCCAAGGGCGCAGTTTAATCCAAAGCTTAATGGCTTAACGTGGCGCAACGAGTTATAAAAGGCCTCCGTAGTTTGCCCTGAAAGGGTGCGCCCTGAGGCATCGGTAATCGTGCCTGAAATCATAATTGGCAATTTGATGTCAAGTTCTTCAAACACTTGATCAATGGCGAATGCCGCCGCTTTAGCATTGAGCGTATCGAAAATGGTTTCGATCATAATGAGATCTGCGCCACCTTCGATTAATCCTTTGGTGGCTTCTGCATAGGCATCAACCAACTGCATAAAGGTGATATTGCGGTAAGCAGGATCGTTTACATTAGGCGAAATAGATGCGGTGCGGTTAGTCGGCCCAAGCACACCAGCCACAAAACGTGGTTTTTCTGGCGTGCTATATTTATCCGCCGCCAAACGAGCTAATTTCGCACCAGCAAAATTCAGCTCATAAGCAATGCTTTCAAGGGCATAATCCGCTTGCGCAATGGTGGTGGCTGAAAAGGTGTTGGTTTCAATAATATCCGCCCCTGCGGCAAGATATTTTTCGTGAATCGCTTGAATCACCAAAGGCTGAGTAAGCGTGAGTAAATCATTATTGCCGCGTAGATCGATGGTGCTGTCTTTAAAGCGTTCACCGCGGAAATCTGCTTCGGTGAGTTTATATTGCTGGATCATCGTCCCCATCGCCCCATCTAAAATAAGAATGCGATCTTTAAGGGCTTGCTGGATAAGAGAAAAAGAAGGATGTTGTTTCATTTTGTTACGACTTATTGTGATGACTTAGATTTAATAATAACAGGCATAATAGAAATAAGGTGGGGTTGTGTCAAACCTTATCTTTATGCGGGGAAAAGTGCGGTGCAAATTGAGCAAGTTTTATTTGCTTTCAGATGCAAAATTTTGAAAAAATCCCACAGCACTTTTGGAAGTGTTCGCCATAAAAAATCAGCGGGGTGCGCGTGCGTTGCCAGACTGGCACATTGTGCGCTTGCCACAGTTTTTTGATGTCTTGATGAACGCCTTGTGCATTGCGCACTTTGCCCGAATAAGCAAAACGGATTGAGAGCGGCGCATCGGTTAATGGCAACTGATAGCTTTTCCCTTGCCATTGAATTTGAATGGCTGATTTGGTTTGGGTGAAGCGGATTTCTCCAAGATTATCAGGCAATTCAATACGCTGATTTAAGCGAACGGGAATTTTTAGTGCACGAAGATCGGCTAAGATTTCTGTTAAATACAGGCGCTGCTGATAACGGCGCAGGATTTTATTACCCAGTTGAAATTGTGGATTGCGATCCGTTTCGGCAAAAATCACGTCTTGAATTAATTGTTCCAACTGCTTGGTGGAGGGCATTGGCTGCTGCAAGGTTTCCAGCCATAAGCGGAGTAGGGCTTTTTGTTTCAAATCAGACAATTGCGAGAAATCCGTTAAATCAAAAGTGCGGTGCGTTTTGTCTGAATATTTTTCTAGCTCTGGCTGTAATAATTCGGCTAAAAGCTGTTGTTGCTCCGCACAATGGGTGGCACTGCGTTGCACTGCTTGATCGAAGTGCGTCCAGCGTTCACGCAGTTTAGGTAAGATTTCATTGCGTAAGAAATTGCGTTCGTATTGGTTGTTTTGATTGCTTTCATCTTCAATCCACGACAGCTGATTTTCCGTGGCATATTGCCAAAGTTGTTGGCGTGAAAAGCCGAGTAGGGGACGAAAAATATTCAGATTAAACACCGCACTTTGTGCTTTCATTGCGGATAAACCGCTGACGCCGCTACCACGTTTTAAGGCGAGGAAAAAGGTTTCGGTTTGATCTTGTTGATGGTGAGCGGTGAGCAAAATCTCTTGCGTTAAAATATGGCGAGCAATCGCTTGATAGCGCGCTTGACGTGCTGCGGCTTCAATGCCCATTCCTTGTGTCAGCTGAACTTTTTCCACGATCAAAGGAATGGAAAATTGTTGGCAAAGCTGTTGACAGTGGCGCGTCCAATCATCAGCATTTGGGCTTAAGCCGTGATGAATATGGATCGCACGCAGCTGAAAGTGCGGTTGTTTTTCGCGTAATTTTGCTCTAAAAGCGCAAGCAACACGGTAGAATCCAGCCCACCGCTTAAGGCAATCAGAAAATGCGAGTGGGGCTGGCGTTGTAATTGCTGTTGAAATTGCTCAATTAGCGTCATAGCAAGGGCAATGTTAGGCGATTTTCACAGCGTTAAATTGGCTCACAGGGCGAACAATCTGTTCACGCGCAGCCACAATTTGCAGTTCATAATTATCCTGCTGTTGCGTTACCGTCATTACATCATTCACGGCATTGGCGGTATGCTCAAAGGCTTCCACGTCCGTTTTGCCATTAAGCAGATTCGCCATAAATAGCCCCGCGGTTAAATCGCCCACGCCCACAGGTTCTTTCTTAAATTGATGAAGTGGGCGGCTAATATGCCAAATGCCCTCTTGATTGGCGAGCAACATTTCAAATTGGCTTGGATCTTGCCCCACTTTGCTCAGGTGTTTCACTAGCACTTTTTTCGGCCCTTTGGATAAAATTACTTTTACCGCTTCAATGGCTTGAGCAAAGTTTTCTACTGGCAAACCGCTCAGTTCACGCAGTTCCACTAAATTAGGCGTGATAATATCGGTTTTCGCCATAGCAAGGTTGATGAGATTTTCTTTCACACCATCAGCCACAATGCAACCTTTGTCAGGGTGGCCCATTACAGGATCGCACAAATAAACGGCATTAGGATTGCGAGATTTCACTTTTTGCACCGCATTAATGATTTCTTCCACTTGCTCCGCCGCGCCGATATAACCTGAAATCACCGCATCACATTGATGTAATTGACCAATATTATCAATCCCTTGCACGATTTCCCCAATTTGTTCTGGTGGCATTACCATTCCCGTCCATTGGCCATATTGAGTGTGATTGGAAAATTGCACGGTGTTCAATGCCCACACATCAATGCCGAGTAATTGCATTGGAAAAGTGGCAGATTTATTGCCCGCATAGCCGTAAACGACGTGAGATTGAATGGAAAGAAGATGTTTCATTTTGCTATCCTTTATGCTTTCTAATAACGCTTGAAAGTAAAAGTGCGGTTAAAAAACCGCACATTTTTATTTAGCAATAACCCCGTAGCTCATTAGGCGTTGGTAACGGCGTTCTAACAAGGTATCTGGATCAAGAATTTCTAAATCCGCTAAATCTGCCAGTAAACGCTGTTTAAGATTTTGCGCCATTTGCTCATAATTGCGATGCGCACCGCCCAATGGCTCAGGGATAATGTTATCGATCAATTGCAATTTTTGCAGACGATCTGCGGTTAAACCCATCACTTCTGCTGCGGTAGAGGCTTTATCGGCGCTTTTCCATAAAATGGACGCACAGCCCTCTGGGGAAATCACGGAATAAGTGCTGTATTGCAACATATTGACTTTATCGCCCACGCCAATGGCTAACGCGCCACCAGAACCGCCTTCACCAATTACCGTACAAATAATTGGCACTTTTAGCATTGACATTTCACGCAGGTTACGCGCAATGGCTTCTGATTGTCCACGCTCTTCCGCGCCCACACCAGGGTACGCACCTGGGGTGTCAATAAAGGTGATGATTGGCAATTTAAAACGTTCTGCCATTTCCATTAAACGTAACGCTTTGCGATAGCCTTCAGGGGCTGGCATACCAAAGTTACGTTTCACTTTCTCTTTTACCGTGCGTCCTTTTTGGTGGCCAATCACCATAACAGGCTTGCCGTCTAAACGGGCTAAACCACCCACAATGGCTTTATCATCTGCAAAAGCACGATCGCCTGCGAGTTCTTCAAACTCGGTGAAAATTTGTTCGATGTAATCCAATGTATAAGGACGATTTGGGTGGCGAGCCATACGAGAAACTTGCCACGCATCTAAGTTGGCAAAGGTTTTTTTGGTTAATTCTTCGCTTTTTTTCTGTTAAGCGAGTAATTTCATCATCAAGATTAATTTCATCATCTTGCCCCGCCACTGCACGCAAGGATTCAATTTTTGCTTCAAGTTCAGCAATCGGGAGTTCAAAATCTAAATATTCTTGGCTCATTTGTTATTCCTAGTATTTTCGGCAAAATTAGTACGCACTTTAGCAATATTTTACTTAGGGTGCAAATCTACCGAATATTTTATGCGTTTTTTACAAAAAAAGTAGTGTTTTTTGCAGTTAGCTGGTTAGACGACTGGTAGAAATCTTTTTGTCATTTAGGAATTGGGGTTAATCCCTTTTTGATAATATTTTCTAAGGCGCTGTAATCACATTTATGCGATAAAATAGACGCTTGAATCATTTCATCTGTACTAACCTGTTCAAAATTTAAATAAAAGCCTAGGGTTTGAGCTAATTGATTAATGAATAACCTTTGAGTACGACCATTGCCTTCACGAAAAGGGTGTATCGCATTAATTTCGCCTAAATAGTAAGCTAATCTTGCAGGGATTTTTTCTGGAAGCGTATTTTTCAAAAATTGCTCATTTTTTAGCTCATTAAACAATTTTTCTAGCTCAGGGATAATTCTTGAGCTGGTTGCAAACATTGTATCTCCTTTAGAGATATCAATACTTCTAATTTCGCCAGCCCAAGAATAGATGTCATTAAACAAATGTTTATGGATAGCTTTTAGGTGAGCGATATCAAATTGCCCTTTCACTGGTGTAATTAACAATATAGCTGTTTGAATAGCAGTGATTTGAGCTTCTTTTTTATCTAGTTCATCTTGAGTTTCGATTTTCAGCTTATTAATTAGTACCCCATTTTTATTTAGCATAGGATCAGAGCTATGATATTTCATTCGTTTTTACTTTTAATTCTGAGATAGTTATTTCACCCATTACCCATCTTTGAAAATAATGTAGCATCTCTTGGCTAAGATATAGTCCTTCAAGGCGATTATTATCAATTGCAAACTGTAGGGCTTGTTGTCTAATTTGTTGCTCTTTTAAATTATGCATTATTTTATTCCCTATTCGGCACTTCTTCCTGACAATGCGGGCAGGTCATTAGGTGTTTTTGGTTGTTATGCACGATGAAATGCCCCATTTTTTTTGCTTTGGTGTCTAAATATTCCGTGTTGTAGCGGTTTTCGCCTACGTTTAACGGAACGCGTTCTACCACGTTTATTCCCGCTTTTTTCATTGTGTCGATTTTGTTTGGGTTGTTGGTGAGCAGGCGAACTTGTTTTACACCGAGCAGATCAAAAATATCCGCGCAAACTTCAAAATTACGCTCATCTGCGGCAAAGCCCAAAGCAAGGTTGGCTTCAATGGTATCCATTCCTTGATCTTGTAAGGAATAAGCACGGATCTTGTTAATTAAGCCAATGCCGCGGCCCTCTTCGCGGTGATAAATCAGCACGCCACGGCCTTCCTCGCTAATTTGGCGTAGTGCAGTGGCAAGCTGAAAACCGCAATCGCATTTCAGGCTATGCAACGCATCGCCCGTTAAACATTCGGAGTGAATGCGGGCTAAAACAGGCTCCTCTGGATTTGAAATATCGCCCATTACTAAGGCAACGTGTTCTTTTTTAGTGTCGGGAAACTCAAAGCCCACAATGCGGAATAAACCAAATTCGGTCGGTAAATTGGCTTCCGTAACCCGTTGAATTTTTGTCATCGCTAAATCCTTCATTCTTTTTTTATTGAATAATGCTAAACTATGCACTCAAATTTATGGAGTGATTAAAATGTTAAAACGTCTTTCATTATATACCTTATTGCTTTGTTGTGTGCCTTTTTTTGCGTGGTTAATTAACTGGCATTGGCAAGGGGATACAAATTATACACAAATTGATACGTTGCTTTATTTATTACCGAAACAGGTAGTGTGCTTTATGCCATTATCACTTGTGGCGTGTTTGCTGTTGCGTATTTTTTCTGTATTGCAGATAAAAAGCAAGCCCTTGCGGTGATTGCAGTGATGGCGATTTCTGTTGGGGTAAACCAAGGGGTGAAATCGGCGCTCAAAACGGTGTTTGCTGAACCTCGTCCTTTTATTGTGCAATTGGCGGAAAAATCAAGCTATTAGCCCTGAGTATTTTTACGATCAACCTCGCAATGAACGCGAAAAAATCGTGTTGGATTATTATGCAGATAAGCCAGTTGATGCCCATTTAGTGCATCACCGTAGCAAAGAAACAGGCTATTCTTTCCCATCTGGTCACAGCATTTTTGCCGCCACTTGGTTAATGCTTGCGGTAGGATTTGGGCAGCTTTTGGGGCGTAACAATAAAGGAATGAAATATCTCACCGCAGGCATTGCCGTTTGGGCGGTGTTAATGCTCGTTAGCCGTTTGCGTTTAGGAATGCATTACCCGATTGATTTATTGGTTTCCGTGTTGCTGGCGTGGGCGTTTCATTGTGGATTATTCGATTGGATCAAAAACAAACCGATTTTCAACTGCACTTTGCAAGATAGAGTGCAATAAGAAAGTGCGGTCAGATTTTTAATTATTTTTTGAGGTGAACAATGTTATACGGATTTGATATTGGCGGCACAAAAATTGAGCTTGCTGTATTCAATGAAAAATTGGAAAAACAATATTCCGAACGGGTCGATACCCCAAAAGAGAGCTACGAGCAATGGCTTGATACCATTGTCAATTTGGTGAAAAAAGCCGATGAAAAATTTGGCGAAAAAGGCACAGTAGGGCTAGGCTTACCGGGTTTTGTGAATCACGAAACAGGTTTGGCGGAAATCACCAATATTCGCGTAGCAGACAACAAACCTATTTTACAAGATTTAAGCCAGCGTTTAGATCGCGAAGTGCGGGCAGAAAATGACGCAAATTGTTTTGCCTTATCAGAGGCTTGGGCAGAAGAAAATCAGCAATATCCAAGCGTGTTAGGCTTAATCCTTGGCACAGGTTTTGGTGGTGGGTTAGTGATTGACGGCAAAATCTACTCAGGACAAATCGGAATGGCGGGCGAACTTGGGCATATGCAGCTGAATTACCACGCCTTAAAACTGCTCGGCTGGGATAAAGCGCCAATTTACCCTTGCGGCTGCGGCAATCAAGCCTGCTTAGACACCTATCTTTCAGGCCGCGGCTTTGAAATGCTATACCGCGATCTCAAAGGGGAAAGCCTATCAGCCAAAGAAATTATCCAGCGTTTTTACGCCAAAGAACAAAGTGCGGTGGAATTTGTGGAAATGTTTGTGGAACTCGCCGCTATTTCTATCGGCAACATCATAACAGCCCTTGACCCGCATTTAATCGTACTCGGCGGCGGTTTATCCAACTTTGATTATCTCTACGAAGCACTACCAAAAGCCCTGCCTAAACACCTAATGCGCAGCGCTAAAGTGCCAGTGATCAAAAAAGCCAAATACGGCGATTCCGGCGGCGTTCGCGGTGCAGCAGCGTTGTTTCTTTCACGTTAATATTTAAGTAGTCCTATTAGGTGATTAATATGAGGCTAACATTAGCTATGAATGTAAGAAGTTTATATAGTTAATTTATTAGGGGGAATTATGACATGCGGAATATTTCTAAATTAAGTATTTCAGAATTAATGGTTTCCCTGCCTTCCAATAAATTAAGAGTAAATTAGTGGGAGTGAGAATATGAATTGGTGTTTAAGATTTATGCACTTAAAGAATTTAAAAACTCAAAATATCGTACAATAAAATCCCCAATCCCCCCATTTTTTATGATAAAATCCGCCCCTATTTCCATAACATTAAACATAGGACAGATTATGAAAGTATTAGAAGGCGCGATTGCAGCACCAAACGCTAAAGTTGCGGTGGTGATTGCACGTTTTAACAGCTTTATTAACGAAAGTTTATTAGAAGGCGCATTAGATGCCTTAAAACGTGTTGGGCAAGTAAAAGATGAAAATATCACCTTAGTGCGCGCACCGGGGGCTTATGAGTTACCATTAGTGGCTCGCCGTTTAGCGGAAAGCAAAAAATATGATGCGATTGTGGCATTAGGCACCGTGATCCGTGGTGGTACAGCGCATTTTGAATATGTCGCAGGCGAAGCGAGTAGCGGTTTAGGCCAAGTGGCGATGCAAGCGGAAATTCCTGTGGCATTTGGCGTGCTAACCACTGAAAATATTGAACAAGCCATTGAACGAGCAGGCACAAAAGCGGGAAATAAAGGCGCAGAAGCGGCATTAGTGGCTTTAGAAATGATCAACTTATTAGCACAAATTGATAACGCATAATGGCTGAACTTGCAATGAACGATAAAGTAAAGAAACCAAGCCAGCGCCGCCGTGCCAGAGAATGTGCGGTGCAAGCCCTTTATTCTTGGTATGTTTCGCAAAATCCTATTGAAGAAGTGGAATTAGCGTTTATTACCGAGCAGGATATGCAAGGCGTGGATATGCCTTATTTCCGCAAATTATTGTGTCAAACCGCAGAAAATATTGAAGCGGTTGAAGCGACAATGACCCCTTATTTGGATCGTAGCCTTGATGAATTAGATCCTATCGAGCGTGCGATTTTACGTTTAGCGGTGTATGAACTGAAATTCGAGCTAGACGTGCCTTATAAAGTGGCAATCAATGAAGCCATTGAAGTGGCAAAAGTATTCGGGGCAGATGACAGCCACCGTTATGTGAATGGTGTATTGGATAAAGTTGCACCTGCCTTATCGCGTAAATAATCATTTCAGGGAAGGAAGCCAATGAGTGAAGGCGAATTTGATCTAATTAAACGATATTTTAATGCGTCTAAGCGCCCTTCCCGTAAAGATGTGATTGTTGCCATTGGTGATGATTGTGCGATTACCGAACATCGGCAAAACCAACGCATTGCCATTACAACAGATACTATGGTGGAAAATACCCATTTTCTGCCATCTATTTCTCCCGCCGATCTGGCTTATAAAGCCGCTGCGACCAATTTAAGCGATCTGGCCGCAATGGGCGCAGAACCTGCGTGGTTCTCCCTTGCTTTAACCTTACCCCATATAGATCATCAATGGCTGCAAGCGTTTAGCCAAAGTTTTTTTGACGTGTTGGATCACTATAATGTGGATCTGATTGGTGGTGATACGACCAAAGGCGCGTTGCACGTCATTAGCATCACCGCACAGGGCATTATCCCCAAAGGCAAGGCGTTATGTCGCCACAGTGCTAATGTGGGCGATTGGGTTTATGTGTCTGGCACCCTTGGCGATAGCGCAGGGGGCTTGGCTTTATTGCTGAATTCCGTAAGGGAAACACCTATGCAAGCGCAAAGTGCGGTGCAAAATGGGACAGATTTTGAGCGCGATTATTTAATTCAACGCCACCTTCGCCCGACACCCCGAGTGTTGCTTGGCTTGGAATTAGCGGTATCTGCACTTGCCAGTTCTGCCATTGATATTTCAGACGGTTTGATTGCCGATCTGGGACATATTTTAGAACGTAGCCAATGTAGTGCGGTGATAAATTTAGATAAATTGCCGTTGTCCAATGCCTTGATTAATACTTTCGGGCGCGCTCAAGCAGAGCAGTTTGCTTTAACTGGCGGTGAAGATTATGAGCTATGTTTTACCGTGCCAGATCGTCAGCGAGAAAAACTAGATCAACATTTAAAACATATTGGCGTAAATTATACCTGTATCGGCCAGCTCCGTGCGTTACGCCCAAATGGCAAAAAACGCCTTGTTTTTCAACGTAATGGGCAAGAAGTGGACGTGGCGCATACCGGCGGTTTCGATCATTTTAAATAGAAAAATTATGCAAAATACAGCCCAACAAGATCCCCGCAGCAGACTTTCTTTAACCAATCCCGTGCATTTACTGGCCATCGGGTTTGGCTCAGGCTTGCTTCGCCCCGCTCCCGGCACTTGGGGAAGTTTAGCCGCCACGCTAATTGGCGCGGCGCTCTTGCAGATTATGCCATTAAAAATTTTCCTTTTTTTCACCGCACTTTGTTTTGTGGCTGGTTGCTTTATTTGCCAGAAAACTGCTGATGATATGGGCGTTCACGATCACGGCGCGATTGTGTGGGACGAATTTGTTGGCATTTTTATGGTGCTTGCGGTGTTGCCTGAAATCAATCTGCTATGGTGTGCAGTCGGTTTTGCGGTATTTCGTCTTTTCGATATTTTGAAGCCTTATCCGATCCGCTATTTCGATCGTAAATTGGAAAGTGGCTTTGGCATTATGATTGATGATGTGCTAGCCGCCATTTACAGCATTATTACCATTTATTTATTGTCATCTATTTTATTGGAGAGCTTTTTATAATGTGGACAGTTTTATTTGTTAATTTTGTTGGCTTACTTAGCCCTGGCCCTGATTTTTTATATGTAAGCCGCAAAGCGGTAAGCGAAAGCCATCGCAATGCCGTGGCAGGTGCGTTAGGCATCGCACTAGGGATCTTGTTCTGGTCGGCAGTAGTCATTTTTGGCTTAGCGATGATTAACCGCACCAATAATTTAGTGCAATATATCATTATGTGCTTAGGCGGCAGCTATCTCGCTTACTGCGGAATCAAAATGCTACGCGTTACCCAAAACGCACAGCTAACCGATTCTAGCCAACAAAAATAAAGCAAACGTCCTTTTTTAGCGAAGTGATGAAAGGTTTATTCATCAACATTAGCAATGCCAAAGTGATCGTATTTTTCAGCAGTGTGCTGTCTGGTTTTATGACAAATTTCTCAGGAATGGCAGAAATTATACTCGTTATTGTCCTTGTGGCGCTGGAAAGCTTCCTTTATTTTGTGCTGATTGCTTTTTTCTTTTCACGCAAAATGGTGCGCGATTTTTACAACCGCTACAATCGTTATATCGATAATTTTGCTGGTTTAGTTTTCCTATTTTTCGGTGGTGAACTGATTTATTCAGGCTTAACCACCATTATTGAACTCACCTCGTAACAGGAGTAGAAAATGACATTAAAAATTGCCGTGGTAGGTGCAGGTGGCCGTATGGGACGCCAATTAATTCAAGCCGTACATAGCGCAGAAGGCGTGGAATTAGGCGCAGCTTTTGAACGCAAAGGCTCATCATTAGTAGGCGCAGATGCAGGTGAATTAGCAGGCGTTGGACAACTTGGCGTGAAAGTTTCTGATGATTTAAACGCAGAAAAAGATCACTTCGATTTAATCATTGATTTCACTCGCCCTGAAGGCACGTTAGCACACTTGGATTTTTGTGTTCAACACCAGAAAAAAAACTGGTGATTGGCACAACTGGTTTTGATGATGCAGGCAAAGCTGCAATCAAAGCTGCTTCAGAAAAAATTGGTATCGTGTTTGCGTCTAACTTCAGCGTAGGTGTAAACCTCGTGTTTAAATTGTTAGAAAAAGCTGCCAAAGTGATGGGCGATTATTGCGACATTGAAATCATCGAAGCGCACCACCGCCACAAAGTGGACGCCCCCTCAGGCACCGCTTTATCAATGGGCGAACATATTGCGAAAACCCTCGGACGTGATCTTAAAACCCATGGCGTGTTCTGCCGCGATGGCATCACAGGCGAGCGCAAACGCGATGAAATTGGCTTCGCCACCATTCGCGCCAGTGATGTAGTGGGCGAGCATAGCGTATGGTTTGCCGATATTGGCGAACGTGTTGAAATCTCCCACAAAGCCTCAAGCCGAATGACCTTCGCCAACGGTGCCGTGCGTGCCGCAAAATGGCTCGAAGGCAAAGAAAAAGGCCTGTTTGATATGACAGATGTGTTGAGTTTGAATGAGCTTTAAGGGCTGTTAAGTTAAAAGTGCGGTGGGAATTTTTGAAGTTTTAAAATTCCGTGGAAAATGACCGCACTTTTTTGTTTGGACGTTATCGTTGGTTAATTGCTTTTTTCTTTGGGAGTGATAACGGGTTTCGCTCGTTGAGCGACCTACTTTCTTTTGCTTGCTCAAAAGAAAGTAGGCAAAGAAAAAAGCACCCGACTAAATTGCTGATCTTCATTTTTAACAAATTTTCTTAACGAAAAGTAAGCCCATACTCGCTACGCTGCGTTCAGGCGTTACTTTTCTAAAAATTTGTTAAAAATGAAGGCAATTTACACGGGAGATTAATCCTTTCTCTCTTCTACATTTTGTTTGAAAATTAGAGCAAAGTAGGAGAAAAGATTTATTTTCCTATTTTGCAAAATGAAAAATGCGGTCATTTTCCACGG
>NZ_PQVI01000069.1 GCF_002921145.1 Avibacterium endocarditidis | reverse complement strand
TTTTTCTGCTCTTTCAAATGGTTATTTCTCGCCCGCACGATCAAATCGCCAATTTTTACATCAGAAGGGCAAGCCACTTCACAGCGTTTGCAGTTGGTACAATATTTCAGTGCTTCATCATAGAATGCGGCACTTTTTAGGCGAAAACGTTCCCCATCTGGGCCAGCTTGCTTCGGACCAGGATAAAGCGGATTTTGTTTTGACACGGGGCAAACCGCCGTGCAAGCCGTACATTTTATGCAACTTTCAAAACTGTTATCCACATATTGGTGGCTAGGTGGCAAGGCGGCATTTTGTTTCGCATTTTCGATTAATTGTTGAATGTTCATTATTTGCCCCCTGCAAGAATCTGTTCTGCTACGGTGAGTGCGGTAACCACCGCCACGCCCGAGCTACAACCGAGTTCTAAATTATTGTAACCGCCAATCACTGAGCCGATAGCGTATAAATTCGCTAAAATCTCACCGCACTTTTGCACTTGGCATTTTTCATTAATTTTTACTCCCGCACTTTGATAAGGTTGCGGAGCGGAAAAGCGATCTCTTGTCCAAGAAAGGCGGTTGCCATTATCAAAATCGCCGTTGCCGATAATATCGAGATCAAAAATAGGCTCGAGAACCCGCTCAAATTCCGCCACAATCCCCGAACTAAAATAATGCCCTGAAGCCAGCACAAAATGCTCAGCATAAAGCGCATCATCTTGATGTAATTGTGTGTAAAGGGCTTTCACTTGGCGATCCTCAATATCCGCCCGCAACGCCTTATCGCCATTGAGCATTACGCCGCCCAACTTTTCAAAATGATCTCGCAGGGCTTTTCGCTGACGCATTCCCAGTAAAGAAGGCGGTAGTGTTGGTAGTTCAAATAAATTTAGCCCTGTCGCCTGTTTGAGGCTGTTGAAGAAATGATTGTCGCTCATTCCAAAACAGGCGGGTAAAAACACCGCACTTGCGTTTCCTGCGGCTTGTTGGATCTCTCGTACTAACTCGCCGAACGCCAGTTTATGCTCCAGTACTTGGGAAATATTGACGCTACGAAATTCCCGTGCGTTGTTGCGAAGTTGGTCTAATTGCGGAATGTGCAAATAGCCAATACTCACATCACAATGGGCAAATTGCGGATTTTGTTTTAGGTTATCCGCCAATAATTGCGGTTGAAAATCGTGATAGCCTTCAATACCTAGCACTGCAATGCGTTTATGGGGAAATTCAGCTTGTGATAATGGCAAGGTTGGCACGCTGTTTGCCGAAAGCCAAGTGCGACGTAAACCGCCCAAAGGAGTAACACGGAGATGATTTTCTTTATGTGAGCCAATCAGATCCAAATTGAGCGATTGGGCTAATTGTTCAAAGTGTTCTGCTTTAGCAAGCACCTGATCTTTTCCCAATAACGAATAAGGATGCTGTGGCACTTGCTCAGCAAAGTGCGGGTAAATTTCAGCGAAATTTTGCACCGCACTATTTTTTACTTCGCTTCCTTCTGGAAGCAGGCTGAGTAAATCTAACGAGCCAGAGGAAAAATCCATCGCCGCTTGTCCGTTGTTTACGATGGCACAATGTTTACCTTGTTGTTGCAGCGCAATGGCGCAGGTTAAGCCTGCTAAGCCACCGCCGATAATAATTACATCAAATTTCATTGCTATCTGTCCCCTGTGTGGCTTGTTCATCAAGTGGTTTAACATCATTTAAACCAAGTAAACTGTAATAAATCCAACTGGTAAACTCTGCTTCGCGTACCGCTTCTCCCCAAGCGATAGGCTGAATGCCGCGCCAACGTTCTTCCATAAAAGAAGCCAGTTGAGTGGTGGATTGGCGTGGTGTGGCAACATTAAAACGTGCCATTAAGCCTGCCGCACGACAGGCGCAAAGTTCCGCTTGGCAGGTTCCCATTCCCACACGGGTACGGCGGCGTAAATCCACCAAATTATTCACTTTGAGTTCATCAACGGCATAACGCACTTCCCCTGCACTCACCGCTTCGCATTCGCACACTAACGAGCGATCAAGGCGTTCTTTTTCTAATAATTTCGTGGCTCGTTGCCCATGGCGATAAACCGCAGAAATTTTAATCGGGGTTGGGAGGGAAATAATTTGTTTGTAGGTTTCTTCTTGTGTTGTGCCTGAACCCGGTAAAGGTTGGCTAGCAGTGGTACAAGTGGCAGATTTATTGAGTTTTTTGCACACCAAATCCGTTGCCCATTCTGCCATTAAACGATAGGTCATTAATTTCCCACCTGTGATGGTAACAAAACCCTCCAACCCATCACGCTCAGCGTGATCGAGCAACACAATGCCACGGCTCACATTTCGCCCTGAGGGATCATCATCAGTAGCAACTAGTGGGCGTACCCCCGCATAAGCACGCAGCACACGGGTATGGCGTAGGGAAGGAGCGAGTTTTTCCCCTTCACGGAACAAAATATCCACTTCTTCAGGCGTTACCACCATATTATCAATTTGATCATAAGGAATACGGCTTGAAGTTGTGCCGATCACGCAAATGGTATCCCCCGGCACGAGAATGTCCGCATCGGCGGGCTTACGGCAGCGGTTAATCACTAGATTATTAATGCGATGCCCCATAATCAGCAACGCCCCTTTAGCGGGGAACATTCGGATTTTCAGATCCGCATATTCGGCAATGCCTTGCCCCCAAATTCCGCCAGCATTCACCACCACAGGAGCGAAAAACAAACGTTCTACTTTATTTTTATGATCGTAAACTTTTGTTCCAATCACGCGATCGCCTTCACGGATTAGCCCTTTGACTTCGCAATAGGTGAAAATTTTTGCCCCACGTTCGCTGGCATCAAGCATATTGGCGGAAGTAAGGCGGAAAGGATCGATAGAACCATCAGGCACCACCACCGCGCCCACTAAATTTGGATTGACCGAAGGCTCTAAGCGTCTAGCTAAATCAGGCTCAATCGCCACTGCTTCAATGCCAGCATTATCGCAAGCGGTAAGAAAGGTTTTTTGATAGGCCAAATCATCTTCAGGCAGCGTGATAAATAGCCCTTTGGTGTCTTCAATACAATGGTGGGCGATATTTTTTAAAATGAGATTTTCTTGGATACATTCGCGCGCAGATTCTTCATCATTCACCGCATAACGGGCGCCACTGTGCAACAGCCCGTGGTTACGTCCCGTTGCCCCTGTGGCAATATCACGGCGCTCCAACAACACACAATTAATGCCACGCAACGCACAATCGCGTGCAATTCCCGCGCCCGTTGCACCACCGCCAATGATGATCACGTCCGTATTGATAGGCGAAAAGTCCTGTGCATTTTGATAAAAGTGCGGTGATTTTTTCATCGCTTTTCCCCCACATTAAATTTGTAAATAAAAAGATAAGATTAACGGCTCTATCATACGATAAATGTTCGTTTTAGAAAATAAAATGAGCGAATTTGTATTAAATTATGTGAGGTAGATCACTATTTATCCGTCATTGAAAAGTTTTTGTTATTTTTTTGTGATAAACATCACATCTTAAACTTTATCTTCTTTTCGTTTTTATTTTCTCGCTATGATATGTTGGAAATGTTCGTAAAAGAACGTATTTCATCTATAAAAAAATAACAACTTGGAGAATATCTATGTTTGGACCATTTAAACCAGCTCCTCACATTGCGGAGCTGCCGAAAGAAAAGATAGATTCCACTTATAGACGCTTGCGTTGGCAAGTGTTTGCAGGGATCTTCTTTGGTTACGCCGCGTATTATTTCGTGCGTGCCAATTTCGATTTAGCACAAAAAGGGTTGATTGAAGCAGGGCTTTATAACAAAGCTGAACTGGGTATTATCGGGACTGGGGCAGGTTTAGCTTATGGTTTGTCAAAATTCTTTATGGCAACCATTTCTGACCGCTCAAATCCGAAAGTTTTCTTACCTTGTGGTTTGTTGCTTTCAGGTTTATGTATGACCCTAATGGGCTTAATGCCTTGGGCGACATCAGGCATTTTAGTGATGTTCGTGATGATCTTCCTTAATGGTTGGTTCCAAGGTATGGGGTGGCCACCGTGCGGACGTACAATGGTACACTGGTGGTCGAAAAATGAACGCGGAACAATCGTCTCTATCTGGAATACCGCGCACAATCTAGGGGGAATGGTGCCGGGCGCAATGGTGCTATTAGCCAGTGCGATTTATTTCAGTGAGCACGGCGTGCAAGCCACTGCAAAAGATGTATGGCAACAAGCACTTTACTATCCGGGTATTGCGGCAATGATTGCGGCCATTCCAGTATTCTTAGTAATGAAAGATACGCCACAATCTTGCGGTTTACCAGCCATTGAAAAATGGCGTAATGATTACCCAGATGATTACAACGAAAAAACCTACGAAAACGATCTCAGCACCAAAGATATTTTCGTTACTTATGTCTTAAAAAACAAATTGTTATGGTACATCGCCATTGCTAACGTGTTCGTTTATCTCATTCGTTATGGTGTATTAAAATGGTCGCCAGTGTATTTGGGTGAAGTGAAACATTTCAATATCAAAGGTACGGCGTGGGCATACACCATTTATGAATTAGCGGCGATTCCGGGAACGCTTATTTGTGGTTGGGTATCCGATCACCTATTTAAAGGTAAACGTGGTTTAACGGGTTTCATCTTTATGATCTTAACTACCATTGCGGTAGTGGCATTATGGTTAAACCCAGCAACACCAGAATCTGAACTTGCGCAATATACAGGCAAAGCGTGGTATCAAAATCCGTATCAATTAACTGACTTTATCTTAATGACCACCATCGGTTTCTTAATTTATGGCCCAGTAATGTTGATTGGTTTACACGCCCTTGAACTTGCACCGAAAAAAGCCGCAGGTACAGCAGCAGGGTTCACTGGCTTATTTGGTTATCTCGGTGGTACCGTTTCCGCTTCAGCTGTTGTGGGTTGGGCTGCGGAATACTACGGCTGGGACGGTGGTTTCTATGTAATGATCACTGGCGGTATCTTGGCAGTATTGTTACTCTTAATCGTAACTATTCAAGAAGCAAAACATAAAGCCACATTAGGCGATCACTACGGTAAATAGTGAATAATTAGAAAGGAAGTGCAGCAATGCCCTTCCTTTTTTATTCGCAAAAATTTGGTGAAAAAGCACCGCACTTTAATAAAAGGAGTTCTTATGACATTCAAATTAAAAAAATTAGCTCAAGTTGTTGTCTTATCCACCTTAGCGTTCACTTGTGTGCAAGCAGTAAACGCAATGCCAACAATGAATAATAATGAAAAACTTGTTATCGCTCACCGTGGTGCAAGTGGTTACTTACCCGAGCATACGCTAGAAAGTAAAGCCCTTGCCTTTGGACAAAAAGCGGATTATTTAGAGCAAGATTTGGTAATGACAAAAGACGATCATCTTATTGTTATTCACGACCATTTCTTAGATGGATTAACGGATGTTGCCAAAAAATTCCCAGACCGCAAACGGGAAGACGGACGTTATTATGTGGTAGATTTCACCCTTGCAGAAATTCAATCTTTGAATATGACAGAAAATTTTGAAGTGAAAGATGGCAAACAAGTTCAGGTTTATCCAGATCGTTTTCCAATGTGGAAATCCCATTTCAAAATTCACACTTTTGAAGATGAAATTGAATTTATTCAAGGGCTAGAAAAATCCACAGGGAAAAAAATTGGGATTTATCCTGAAATCAAAGCGCCTTGGCTACACCATAAAGAAGGTAAAGACATTGCCAAAGCCACCTTAGAAGTGCTGAAAAAATATGGCTATACCCAAAAATCTGATCGCGTTTATTTGCAAACCTTTGATTTTAATGAACTTAAACGCATCAAAACAGAATTATTGCCACAATTAGGTATGGATCTGAAATTAGTTCAACTTGTGGCTTACACCGATTGGCACGAAACGGAAGAAAAAAAATCCGCAGGGTGAATGGGTAAACTATGATTATGGCTGGATGTTCAAAGATGGCGCAATGGCAGAGGTAGCAAAATATGCAGACGGCGTAGGGCCGGGTTGGTATATGTTGATCGATAAAGATCAATCCACAAAAGACAAAGTAGTTTACACCCCACTTGTGCAAGAATTGAAAAAATACAATATGGAACTACACCCTTACACCGTACGCAAAGATGCCTTACCAACATTTTTTACTAACGTAAACCAAATGTACGATGCCCTATTAAACCAAGCTGGCGCAACAGGCATTTTCACCGATTTCCCAGATACCGCGGTGGAGTTTTTGGGGAAAGGGGAGTAAGTTTGAACCACTTATGTGAACGTTAAATAAAAATCGGAAAGGTAACTTTCCGATTTTTTTTAGTTAATGATGTTCTGTTTCAGTATTAAACAACGCCTCAATAAATTCTTCTGCTTGGAATGGACGCAGATCTTCAATTTTTTCGCCGATACCAATATAACGAATCGGTAATTTGAATTGATCGGCGATGGCGAAAATCACGCCGCCTTTGGCTGTGCCGTCTAATTTGGTTAAGCTAATTCCTGTTAAGCCCACTGCTTCATTGAATAATTTGGCTTGGCTAATGGCGTTTTGCCCAGTGCCCGCATCAAGGGTAAGCATAATTTCGTGCGGCGCAGTTTCATCGTATTTTTTCATTACACGAACGATTTTTTTCAGCTCGTCCATGAGATTATTTTTATTTTGCAAACGCCCTGCGGTATCGGCAATCAAAATATCAATATTGCGTGCAGCCGCAGATTGCATTGCATCATAGATCACCGAAGCGGAATCTGCTCCCGTGCTTTGTGCCACCACAGGAATATTATTGCGTTCTCCCCACACTTGAAGCTGCTCCACCGCAGCGGCACGGAAAGTATCGCCCGCCGCCAACATCACGGATTTGCCTTGCATTTGGAATTGGCGTGCGAGTTTACCAATGGTCGTGGTTTTCCCTACGCCATTGACGCCCACCATCAAAATCACATAAGGCTTTTTGCTGGTATCAATTTCTAAAGGCTGCGCCACAGGCTTGATAATCTCTGCGAGTTCTAATTTTAATTGTTGATACAGTAAATCTGCATCTTTTAGCTGCTTGCGACTGGCGTGCTGCGTTAAGTTATTGATAATTTTCGTAGTTGTTGGCATACCAATATCAGCAATGAGCAACTGTTCTTCCAATTCTTCAAACAGATCGTCATCAATTTTTTTGCCCGAAAATAGCCCGAAAAAGCCCGAACCGATATTTTGTTTGGTACGAATTAGGCCTTTCACCAAACGGCTAAAAAAGCCCCCTTCGCTTGGTTTTTCTTGCGTTGAAATTTCTGAATTTTCCACCGCACTTTGCTCTTGTGGAAGGTCTGTTTGCTCTACAATTTCTGTTTCTTGTACTAAAACTTCGGGATTTTCTACCGCAACTTGCTCTTGCGGAAGCTCGGTTTGCTCTACGATTTCTGTTTCTTCCACCAAAACTTCTGGATTTTCTACCGCACTTTGTTCTTGTGGAAGCTCTGTTTGCTCTATGATTTCTGTTTCTTCCACCAAAACTTCTGGATTTTCCACCGCACTTTGGTTCTTGCGGAAGCTCTGCTTGCTCGGTGATTTCTGTTTCTTGCACTAAAACTTCAGGATTTTCCACCGCACTTGGTTCTTGCAGAAGTTCGGCTTGCTCAGTGATTTCTGTTTCTTGCACGTCAGCTTGGTTCGATGTTTCTTCTTTCTTTTTAAGACCTAAAAACCACCTTTTTTATTTTTTTCTGCCATAAATTACTCGCTATTATGAAAAAATTACTGATTTTCTGAATTTTATACTAAACTATGCCACCTGATTTTATTCTGTTACCGAATGCAAAAGTCGGCTGAAAATGGACATTAAGTTCAGCGAAAAGTTTGTATAGTTTATCATAATTTGGCGAATCCCTATGAAAAAAAATCCTGCGACACGCAAGCAACATACTAATCTGGCAAAAGGTGAAGTTCGTATTATTGCAGGGCTTTGGCGTGGGCGGAAATTACCTGTGTTGAATGCGGAAGGATTGCGCCCAACAGGTGATCGCGTGAAAGAAACGCTATTTAACTGGCTGATGCCTTATATTGTGGACGCAATTTGTTTAGATTGTTTTGCCGGCAGCGGTTCATTGGGGTTAGAAGCCCTTTCACGCCAAGCCAAGCAAGTGACCTTTTTAGAGCTCAATAAGCAAGTGGCAAAGCAACTCACGCAAAATCTACAACAGCTTAAATGCACGCCGCAGCAAGGGCGTGTAATCAACCAAGATAGCTTGCATTATTTACAGCAAGCGCAGCAAGAACCCGTATTTGACTTGGTATTTCTCGATCCGCCTTTTCATTTTGATCTCGCACAGCAAGCCGTTGATTTGCTGATTAAATTTAATTGGCTTAAGCCCAATGCGCTAATTTATGTGGAAACGGAAAAAAACAAAACTCTAAGCCTGCCTGATAATTGGCAAATATTAAAAGAAAAAACCACCGGGCAAGTGAGTTATCGGTTGTATCAATATTTGCTGGGCGAATAATACTTCTTTAACCCCTTCGATATAAGCCATTTTCGCTCACCACCAAACCTTGTAATTCCAAACTTAATAACTGAGTGAGTAGTGCATCAATGGGCAAAGACAAGCGGGCGGAAAGCTCATCAAGGCTGATGGCAATATGGCTAAGTTGGGCGTAAAGTTCGGGGTGGCTTGGTGGTTCAGCTTGTTGTGGGGTAACGCTTTTTTCTTGAGTGCTATTTTGATTAAATGGGAGAGCTTGCTGTTTTGGCTGTGCATAAAATGATGCAGAATAGCCGTAATTCGGCAGATTATCCACAATGTCCTGCACATTTTCCACCAATGTTGCCCCTTGTTTAATCAATTTATGGCAGCCTTCACTAAAGCCATTTTGGATATTACCAGGAAGCGCAAAGATTTCTCTATTTTGCTCAAGGGCGTAACGTGCGGTGATTAATGAGCCACTTCGTTCTGTGGCTTCGATGATCAATGTGCCAAGAGAAAGTCCGCTGATAATACGATTGCGGCGTGGAAAATTTTCTGCCACGGGCGGTTGGTTGGGCAAAAATTCAGAAACCAATGCCCCATTATTCTCAATAATTTGTTGCGCTAAACCACGGTGTTTAGCGGGATAAACCGCATTCAATCCACTGCCTAATACGGCAATAGTCTGCCCTTTTTGCGCTACCACCGCTTGATGACAAAAACCGTCAATGCCTAGCGCCAAGCCACTGGTAATGACAAAACCAGCCTGATTTAATTCTTGAGCGAAAAACTTCGCCCAATATTCCCCATAATTAGAGCAATAACGGCTGCCCACAATAGCAATTTGTGGCTGCGAAAGTGCGGTTAAATTTCCTTGTAAAAATAACAGCGGCGGCGCTGACGGAATTTGTTTTAACAAATAAGGATAATCTTGCTCAGTAAAATTAAGCAAAAAATTGCCCGCACTTTGCGCCCAATCTAACGCCGGCTCGATAAATTTACGCTCAGGATTAAACCAACGCTGAATTTGTTTTTCTGTCCACCCCATTTGTTTGAAAGCAATCGCGTCATAGTCTAAAAGCTGTTCAGGGCTAATTTCAGCCAGTATTTTTTGTATCGTATTCGCGCCAAGTTTTGGCACTTGTAATAAGCGGAGTAAGATCTCGTTTTTTAGCATTGATATTTTAGAAATTGGCAAAATAGAGTTGTAGCTTAAAAGAAAGGAAAGAAGAAAAGTAAACTTTTTTGCGTTTTGCGACAGTGATCGAGAATTTAATTCCTATTTGGGGAATTAGAAAAGTAATAACGCCCTGGGTTGAGGGCGTTATTTCAGCATTATTGTTTAGCCTGATGTTTTTCCAACCACTGTTGCATAAATTGGATTTCGCTTTGTTGTGCGTTGATGATATTTTCTGCTAGCTGACGTAATTCAGGATCTTTGCCATATTTTAATTCTATCTCAGCCATTTTCACTGCACCTTCATGATGTGGCAGCATACTGGCTGCGAACGCGACATCAGCATCTTGATATTGCATTCCTTTTTCCATATCCGCGTGCATTGCAGACATACTTGCCATTAATTCACTTTGCATTGCATTAGGTTGATGTGCAGCGTGATGATGTGGCATTTCAGCCATCGCAGTGCTAGAAATTAAACCGATTAAAATCAATAGTGCTTTTTTCATTGTGAGTACCTTATTTTTGTATGATTAAATGAGCCAAAATAATAAACCTTACCCTTAGGGTAAGGTCAAGAAAAAACCAAGACTTCTTCTCATACATTTCTTTGATAAATTTAGGGTTATCTTATTGATGTATAAGTAAAAATGATAAACTCCTGTCAGTTTTCGATATTTTATGCTATAATCTATTTGTTTTTGAGAATTTCATATCGACAAAGTATGATTTTTTCGTCTTTTTGTACTGTGAGGTACAACTCAATGCGTTGTATAAACGTTTATTGCTAAGAAAGACGTAATGAACGTCTTTTTTAGCTCAAATTTGAAGCAATTTCATTCATCAATTTGTTTTGTATTCTTTATTTAAGCGAGCTATTTAGCGGCTATTTCAATTTATTTGTTGAGATTGATATGTGCACAAAACATTAACTTAAAGGAGAATCATTATTGTGTCTTTTTCTGCTTTTATTCATAAAAGATCATCGTTTAACCCCTTTGTTATAGGGGCAACTTTATTACTGGTTATTTTGTTGCTCGTTGCAACGTTAATTTTGCCAGAAAAAACCACCGCACTTTTAAACTGGGCGAAAGCGGGCGTGTTTGCTAATTTTAGCTGGTTTTATATTTTAGCCTTTTCCGTTTTTCTTTGTTTCTTATTCGTGTTATTGGTCAGTAGTTTGGGTAATATCAAGCTCGGAACGAATGAAGAAGAGCCTGAATTTTCTTTCCTTTCTTGGTTGGCAATGCTGTTCGCTGCAGGAATGGGAGTGGGATTGATGTTCTTCGGCGTAGCAGAACCGCTCACCCATTATTTTTCCGCCATCACCACAGGATCTGCCGAACACAAACAACAAGAAGCCTTATTGCATACCTTTTTCCACTGGGGAATTCACGCTTGGGCAGTGTATGGCGTGATTGCCTTAGCGCTCGCCTATTTTGGTTTCCGTTATAAATTGCCGTTGGCGTTGCGTTCTTGTTTTTATCCTTTATTGAAAGATCGCATTAACGGCAAGATCGGCGATGTGATTGATATTATGGCGTTAGTCGCTACCCTATTCGGGATCATCACCACCCTCGGATTTGGTGCCGCACAGCTTGGTGCGGGGCTAACTCAGCTTGGCGTGGTGGCTGAAAATAGTTTCGGCTTGCAAACGGTGATTATCGTTGTAGTGATGTCCATTGCGGTATTTTCCGCTATTTCTGGCGTAGGCAAAGGGGTGAAATTACTTAGTGAGATCAATCTCGGCTTAGCCCTTGCCTTGATGTTGTTTATTTTAATCGCAGGCCCAACACTGTATTTGCTCACCACATTTAGCGATAACATTGGCATTTATTTGAGCAATTTAGTACGCCTAAGTTTTAAAACCTATGCGTACGAAACAGAAAACACTGCGTGGTTCACTGGTTGGACAGTGCTTTATTGGGCGTGGTGGTGTTCGTGGGCGCCATTTGTGGGCTTGTTTATCGCGCGTATTTCCCGTGGTCGCACCATTCGTGAATTTATCTTCGGCGTGCTAGCCGTACCAAGTTTATTCAGTATTCTATGGTTTACCGTGTTCGGTGATAGCGCCATTTGGTTAGAATTAAACGTTGCCAACGGTGCATTGCACGAATTTACTTCTGCACCAGAAAAATTATTGTTTAAATTCTTAGATTATTTACCGCTCTCAGCTCTCACTGGCACGTTAGCCTTAGTGATTATTTCGCTCTTTTTCATCACATCAGCAGATTCAGGAATTTATGTGCTAAATAATATGGCATCACGCGATAAAAGCCTTTCCGCACCGCGTTGGCAAGCGATGATGTGGGGCTTAGTGATGATGGTGCTTGCCATTGTGCTAATGCGTGAAGGCGGGCTAGGCACGCTACAAACAATGACTTTACTGGTGGCACTGCCTTTTGCAATGCTGATGTTAGTGATGTGTGTGAGCCTATGGAAAGGCTTGAATGCGGATCAAAAATACTTCGCCGCCAAAGTAACCCCAACCAGCTTGTTATGGACAGGGGAAAAATGGCGAGAGCGTTTGGGGCAAATGCTTAATCAAACGCAAGAAAAGGATATTTTAAAATTCCTTAACCGCACTGCTTTGCCTGCGATGCGTGAGTTGCGTCAAGAATTGGTTAATGTGCATAATTTGAACGTGGAGGTAGTGCAAGCCTTAGATTCTGACGAACCAAGCGTGGAGCTTATCATCAAGAAAGAATCAATGCGTGATTTTATGTATGGAGTGAAATCCGTAAGCCACGAAATTGCCTCACAGTTGGTTGATGATGAAAACCTCCCGCATATTCAGCATTCCGTAACCTACCAGCCGATGACTTACTTCGCTGACGGTCGTACGGGCTATGATGTGCAATATATGACACGCAACGAACTCATCGCCGATATGTTGCGTCAATATGAACGCTATCTCAGCTTGCTAGAAGACGTGGGGCAAGAGCTAATGTCGCACGAGCAAACGGAGCTGGCGGAATAATTTAAGCGGTAGCAACGAATAAAAACAAAGTGCGGTCAAAAAAATGATAGAATTTT
Organism: Avibacterium endocarditidis; assembly: GCF_002921145.1. GTDB lineage: Bacteria > Pseudomonadota > Gammaproteobacteria > Enterobacterales > Pasteurellaceae > Avibacterium > Avibacterium endocarditidis. The sequence continues at coordinate 17,637 of NZ_PQVI01000069.1, read as the reverse complement.
GCCCGCACTTTTTTACGCGAACTTTTCTCGCTTTTGATTATTTATGGAGAACTTTATGGATACCGCATTTATTTTATCTGCCATTGTGGGCTTAGGGATTGTGGCGCAATGGCTAGCTTGGTATTTGAAACAGCCCTCAATTTTATTTTTATTGCTGATTGGGATTATTGTCGGCCCTGTGCTGAACTTGTTTAATCCCGATGTGATTTTGGGCGATTTGCTCTTTCCGTTTATTTCCCTTGGCGTTGCCGTGATTCTTTTTGAAGGGGCGCTCACGCTAGAGTTTGACGAAATAAAACAACACGGCAAGGTGGTGCAGCTCTTGGTTTCGCTCGGAATGCTTATCACCGTCAGCGTGATTTCCGTTGCCACTTATTTTCTATTTGATGTGGATTGGCGCATCGCCTTACTGTTCGGTACATTGGTGTGCGTAACTGGCCCAACGGTGATTGTGCCATTGTTGCGTAGCGTTCGCCCAAACAGCAACATTGCCAATATTCTCAAATGGGAAGGCATTATCATTGACCCAATCGGGGCGATCGCCGTGGTTTTGGTGTATGAATACATTATTTCTGGCGGTGAAGCCAGTGAAATCGGCACCTTTGCCAAAATCATTGCCGTAGCAGGCGTGATTGGAATGGCAGGTGCGTGGTTGCTGGCTAATCTGATTAAACGCCATATGATCCCTGAATATTTGCGCAACGTGTTCGTGCTTGCTTACATTTTGCTGTTATTCACTGCATCAAACCATTTCGCCCACGAATCAGGGCTATTAACGGTTACCGTGCTAGGCGTGGCATTGGCGAACTGGAAAGGCTTCCCGAAAGATCATATTTTAGAATTTAAAGAATCCCTGACCGTTCTGCTGATTTCCACCCTGTTTATCATTTTAGCCGCGCGGGTGAATTTAGAACATTTAGCGAGCGTGGGAATGGCAGGCATTTTGCTGTTATTTGTGGCAATGTTTATCGCTCGTCCACTTGCCATTTGGTTTTCTTCTATTGGCTCAAGTTTAACTTTAAATGAAAAGTTGATGATTAGCTGGATTGGACCGCGCGGGATTGTCGCCGCAGCCATTTCTTCTCTCTTCGCGATTAAATTGCAAGAAACCCAAATTCAAGGCGTGGAATTGCTCGTGCCGTTAGTATTCACGATTATTATTGGTACAGTGCTAATTCAAGGCTTAGGGGCAAAAACCATTGCAAAATTGTTGAATGTGCAAGAATCGGTGTACAAAGGCGTGTTGATTATTGGTTCAAACCCTGTAGCGCTAGCCATTGCGAAATCCTTAAAAGATCAAAATGTGGACGTATTGGTGGCAAGCCGCCATTATAACGAAGTAGCGAAAGCCAGAATGTTGGGGTTGCGCACTTACTACGGCAACCCAGTTTCCACCCACGCCGATGGGCATTTAGATCTTATCGGGTTGGGCAATATGTTCGCTATTAGTACGGACAAAGAACTCAACACCTTGTCGGAAATTCATTATCGCCACGAATTTGATAAAGAAAACATTTACCGCATTCGTTTTAGCGATGATAACAATCCAACGGAACGTTATGATATTCAAGACAACTACCGTTCCAACTGGCTTTTCGGCAAAAATGTAACTTACGCGAAATTAGCCAGTATGCTGGCAAAAAATGCGCGTGTTAAGGTAACCAATCTTACTGATAGCTACACTTATCAAGATTACAAAACCACCAACAAACAATTTGTGCCGTTATATACCATTGATGATAAAGGCTTTATTTCTATTATCAATGACGAACAAACGATCCCAACTAATTGCCGTATCGTGGCGTTAGTGGCGGAAGAAGAAACGGCGAAAAGCGCATAAAAATAAGTGCGGTGAAAATTTTTCACCGCACTATTGCACGCTTATCAACGCGAATTAATGGGCTTCGTCCCAGTTATTGCCCACGCCCACGTCCACAATCAGCGGCACCACAAGCTCCGCGGCATTTTCCATTAAAGATTGAATGAGATCGCTGTAATGAGCAATCTGCGCTGCGTTCACTTCAAACACCAATTCATCGTGAACCTGCATAATCATTGCGATATTCGGATCTTGCGCAATGGCGCTGTCAATGGCGATCATCGCACGTTTAATAATATCTGCCGCCGTGCCCTGCATTGGGGCGTTGATCGCAACACGCTCTGCACCTTTTCTGCGCATTGCGTTGCTCGATTGAATCTCAGGTAGATACAAACGGCGTCCGAACAAGGTTTCCACATAGCCTTGCTGTTTGGCTTTTTCGCGAATATCAGTCATAAAGGTTTGCACACTGGGGTAGCGTTGGAAATACAAATCCATATATTTTTGCGCATCACCACGGGGAATGCCAAGCTGACGAGAAAGCCCAAACGCGCTCATTCCATAAATAAGCCCAAAGTTAATGGCTTTCGCACTGCGGCGTTGTTCGCTGGTAACCTCATCAAGTGGCACGCCAAAAATTTCTGCCGCGGTGGAACGGTGAATATCCTTGCCTTGCTGGAATGCACTAATCAAGCCTTGATCTTGCGATAAATGCGCCATTATGCGCAGTTCGATTTGAGAATAATCCGCCGCGATAATTTTATACCCTTCGCGCGCAATAAAGGCTTGGCGAATGCGGCGTCCCTCTTCATTACGAATAGGGATATTCTGCAAGTTTGGATCGCTAGACGAAAGTCGCCCCGTTGCTGTTACCGCTTGATGATAAGAGGTGTGAATCCGCCCCGTGCGTGGATTAATCATCAGCGGAAGTTTGTCCGTATAAGTGGATTTTAACTTCGCTAAACCACGGTGTTCAATAAGCAATTTCGGCACAATATGCCCTTGCTGCGCCAGCTCTTCCAACACTTCTTCATTGGTGGAAGGCGCGCCTTTTGGGGTTTTGGCGATAATCGGCAAACCGAGCTTTTCAAACAGGATTTCTTGTAATTGTTTGGTGGACGCAAGGTTGAAATTTTCTCCCGCCGCCTGATGCACTTGGCTTTCAAGTGCGGTCAATTTTCTAATTTCTTGCGATTGTGCGAGCAAGGTTTGGCTGTCCACCAACACGCCGTTACGTTCAATGCGTGATAACACGCCCACTAACGGCATTTCGATGTCATCAAATAACTTCACCAAACTTTCCGTTTGCGCCAATTCTGGCCATAGGGTTTGGTGCAATTTCATCGTGATGTCCGCATCTTCCGCGGCATATTCACTGGCTTGTTCGATAGCAATTTTATCAAAAGTGAGCTGCTTTTTGCCCTTGCCGGCAATGGCTTCAAATTCAATGGTTTGATGATCCAAATGGCGTTTGGCAAGCTCGTCCATATTGTGTCGCCCTGTGCTGTTTAGCACATAGGATTCCAACATTGTGTCGAAACGCACGCCTTGCAGCACAATGCCGTGATTGGCGAACACGGTGAGATCGTATTTGATATTTTGTCCCACTTTTTCAATCTGCGGATTTTCCAATAAAGGCTTGAGCGCCGCTAAACATTGCTGCTTGTCTAACTGGCTCGGCACACGTTCAAAATAGGTTTCGGTTGCGTCTGCGCTGCCGAATAAATCCCCTTGTGATTGACTTTCACGCGCCACTTCGTGCAAATGATCAAGGGGGATATAGCAGGCTTCGCCATTTTCTAAAGCAAAAGAAATGCCCACCAAGTTGGCTTGCATTACGTCTAAATTATCAGTTTCCGTATCCACCGCAATGAGTTTGGCGTGCTGAATTTTATTCAGCCATTCATCAAGCTTGGCTTGGCTATCCACGGTTTCATACAGAGTGCGGTCGATTTTTACCGAATTTTTCACCGTACTTTTTGCTACATTTTCTTGTGCTGTTGGCGTTGCAAATTTGGCGCTTTGCAAATCCCCTTTAGTTAAACCGCTTTCGCCGTCCATCACTTCATTCAGCCAACGCTTAAACTCATAGCGCGCGAAATATTCCACCAATTCATCACGCTGATTTTGCCCAAGTGTGAGTTCTTCTGGTTTCACCGCTAACGGCACATCGGTTTTGATGGTCGCAAGAATGTAAGACAAATCTGCATCAGCTTTGGCGGCAAGCAATTTTTCGCCTAATTTCTTCGCACCACGAATGGGTAGCTCCGCCACTTTTTCCAAATTGGCATAAATCTCAGCCATACTGCCAATGCCTTGCAAAAGCCCAAGCGCAGTTTTTTCGCCCACACCAGCCACACCGGGGATATTGTCCGCACTGTCGCCCATTAAGGCCAAATAATCAATAATCAATTCAGGCGGAATGCCATATTTTTCAATCACGCCCTCGCGATCCAGCAGGCTATTATTCATTGTGTTGATGAGCATAATGTTATCGTCCACCAACTGCGCCATATCCTTATCGCCCGTGCTAATCAACACTTTTTTGCCTGCCTGAGAAGCCTGCACCGCAAGCGTGCCGATAACATCGTCCGCTTCCACCCCTTCAATGGATAAAAGTGGAATGCCAAGGGCTTTGATAATGGCGTGCAAGGGCTGAATTTGCTTGCGCAAATCATCTGGCATTGGCGGACGGTGCGATTTATATTGCTCAAATAATTCATCACGGAAAGTTTTCCCTTTAGCATCAAACACCACCGCAATATGGCTCGGCTGCACCTGCGCAATCAAACTTTTCAGCATATTCAACACGCCATACATCGCCCCCGTTGGCTCGCCAAGGGAGTTGGTGAGCGGTGGAAACGCGTGAAACGCACGATACAAATAAGACGATCCGTCAACTAACACAAGTGGATTTTCTGCAATTTTAGCCATAAAATTCTCAATAACAGTGATGAAAAATGGGGGATATTATAGCGGAAAGTGCGGTGGGATTTTGAAAAATTTTGCAAGAATAAGCTGACAATGCACAACGCACCTCATTATAATCGCCCGAATTAATTTACTGAACGCAGAAAAGTGAAACACAAACTATGAATATCATCTCCGTAACAGACCGCGAAACCTTGCCCTTAGACCACTTGCTTAATCTCTGGCAAGCCAGTGTGGAAGCCACTCATCATTTCTTATCTAAAGAAGAAATCACTGCCATCCGTCCCTATGTGCCAGAAGCCCTCAAAGGCGTGGAGCATTTATTACTGGCGGAAAAAGACGGTGAAATCGTGGGGTTTATGGGCATCAACGGCACAAAATTAGAAATGCTCTTCATCGCCCCAGAACAGCGCGGCAAAGGCATCGGCAAGGCCTTATTACTGCACAGCATTGAAGAATTTGGTGTGAACAGCCTAACCGTCAATGAACAAAACCCACAAACCGTGGGCTTTTACCAGAATATGGGCTTTCAGACAGTAGAACGTCACGAGTTGGACGAACAAGGGAATCCGTATCCGATTTTAATTATGAAAAAATAACACTTGAATTTTGGTTTGAGAGATTAAGCAACAATGCAAGAAAAAATCCAACGCGCACAAGGCTGTTTATTAGGACAGCTGGTAGGTGATGCACTGGATAGTTTGGTAGAATTTTTACCGCCACAAATGATTCACAAAAAATATCCTAACGGTGTCCGTAAATTAGAAGATGGCGGCACTTGGGATACCATTCCAGGTCAACCGAAAGATGATTCTGAAATGGCTTTATTGCTAGCACGCTACTTAGTGAAAACAAGTACTTATAATGCGAAAGCGATGCAAAATGCTAATCTGTTTTGGCTTAATTCGCAACCATTTGATTGTGGAGTGACCATTGCTTCTGCGCTGTTAGGGAGAAAAAATCCAAATAGTCAAGCCAATGGTGCTTTGATGCGCATTAGTCCTTTAGGTATTTTGGGGACAAATTATCCACTAGCAACCGTGGAAAATTGGGCAATACAAGATGCTCAACTGACTCATCCGAATCCTGTTTGCTTGCAAGCAAATGCGCTAATGGCTAGGGCTATCGCCGAAGCCATTAATCAAAACACCGATGCTAAGACGTTGTTTATTAAAATCAAACATTGGGCTCAGGCGTTGGCAGTCGACGATTTATTACTCCAAGCTATTGAAGAATCAGAGATTGCCCCACCAAAAGATTACATTACTCAACAGGGTTGGGTGATCATTGCCTTTCACAATATGCTATGGCAGTTGCAACACGCCTGGGAGCAGTTTATGGCATTAAGGCCATTCCTGAACAATGGCTAACAGCGATTTTAAACTGTCGCCCTTCTATAGATCTTCCTTCTATAAAACGACCACGCCCTAAATGTTTTTGGCCAGTTGATGCGTTAGAATTAGCTGAGCAACTTGTTAGTCCGAGTTCAAAAAATTAAGGGCTGTACTAGATAGCTAGCTAAAATTTCCATTTTTAAATAAGGGGCTGTATTAGATAAGCCCTAAATTCCACACCAAAGTCGCAGAATTTTTAGCTGTTCTTTTGGTGTCCCACAGTTAAACCGAAATTCACATTCTTTCAAGAATAACGGAAAGGATTTTTTATCAATTCCGTTATATTTTCTGAGCACTCTTTTAGCTTGATTCCAGAAATTTTCGATCCCATTAATGTGATTTTTGGCTTCGGCAAAATGGGTTGAATGATTAATTCTGAAATGCTTAAACTCGCTCACATCTAGCACGTCGTAACAGTGATAATAATCGGTGTAAACAATGCTATCAGGCATAATTTTCCTTTTAATAACAGGGAGTAAGGTATCTGTCTTGGTATTTTCAACGACAACGGTATAAACTTTTCCTTCTTGCTTTAACATACCAAAAACAGCTGTTTTACCCTTCGCGCCTCGCCCCCGTTTTCCTTTCTTTTACCACCAAAATAACTTTCATCTAGTTCAATTTCACCAGCAAAAATTTCATTGACATATTGAGCTAAATGGTAGCTAATCACCTCCCTGATTTTGCGATAAAATAAGGCAGCTGAATTAGGGTTAATTTCTAATAAATTTGCCGCTGAACGGGCTGTTACTTCAAGTACAAAAAATTCGAGCAGTTTTTTCTGTATAGATTTCTTGAGTTTACAAAGAGTTATCTTCATTTTTATAGACTAACATAACTGCTAATCTAATACAGCCCCTTAAATAATTAGTTAAGGAGAGTTTGGGCTAGTACTTAGTGCAACCCCTGATTTAAAAATAAACAAGTGCGGTGCTTTTTGGCCAAGTTTTTACAACGGGCTTTCCACCTGCAACTGTTCGTAAATTTCATTAATGGTGAGCATTAAACAAGAACGCACCAACTTTTCTTTGCGTTGCATTTTAATTTGGTAGCTAAGAGAATCGAGATCTTCTTTGTCTTCGGGAAAATTCAGCAGAGTTTTGTCTTGCTGTAAATGTAAACCTTGCATAAATTCAATCACTAGCGGATCAAAAAAGCGGTATTCTTTTTCATCATTATTGAGCTTTTCTTTGAATTTGATGAAGGCATTAAGATCTTCAAAAACGTGATGATCGATCACACCAAGCCCCAATAACACTTTCAGGCGAATGGCGAGATCAAAAAGTGGTCCTGACGTCATAAATAACGAGTCCACCACGGATTTCACCGCAAAATCCGTTTTGCGGAAAACACGATTGATAAGGCTGTCCACAGCGTCATCAAATAATGCGACACTGGCGGTAATAAAGCCACGAATAGACGTGGCTTCACTGAGTTTTTCGTAAATAGGATCGTCCAATGATGCCTTCCTAAATAGGGTGAATAAAGATACTGCTGTTCACTTTTACGCTGCAAGTTGTTGATAGGCTTGAGCAATTTGCTCAATCACTGTCTTATCTTGCAATTCCGTATATTTTTCTAGCGTATTAATCACACCATTTTGCGTTAAGGATTGCGCTAGTTCTTGCGCCTGCGGATCATTTTCATTGCGATAGCACAGTGCGGTTGCCACAGCTTGTTCTAAATGTTGATGTGGCAGTTGATATTCTAGCGTTCCATGTAATGGTTTGATTAGGCGATCATTATAACTGAGTTTACGCAAAGGCTCACGTCCTACACGATCTACATCATCAACTAAATAAGGATTAGCAAATCGAGCCAAGATTTTTTCAATATAAGCGGCGTGTGCTTGTGGATCAAATCCGTAACGTTTAATCAGAACTGCACCACTTTCTTCCATTACCGCTTTAACAAAAGCACGCACTTGCGGATCTTCAATGCTTTCTTTGACAAATTGGTAGCCTTTTAATTTGCCGTAATATGCCGTTACCGCGTGGCCCGTATTTAGCGTAAACAATTTACGTTCTACAAACGCCATCAGATTATCCGTTTGTTCCATTCCCGCAATTTTTGGGATTGGCCCTTTGAACTGAGTTTTATCCACAATCCATTCGCTAAATTCTTCCACGGTAACCAAAAGGGGATCTTGCGGATCAATCTGTACTGGTGGCACAATGCGATCCACCGCGCTATCCACAAAGCCAACCAATGCGTCCACTTGTTGCTGCTGTTTTTCATCTAAATATTGAAAAACCTGCTCTTTTAAGAAGGTTGTCCCACGCACCATATTTTCGCACGCAATGATATTGAGTGGCTGTTTGTTGCCTGCTTCAAGACGTGCCACCAAGCCTTTGGCAATGGTGCTAGCAATAATTTTTAGTACATTTGGCCCAACGGCAGTGGTGACTAAATCCACTTGTTTAAATAAGTCAATCAGAGCATTTTCATCTTTTGAATTAACGCCTGTTACATTAGACACCTGCTCAATTCGATTAACCGTTTCCCCCACCACTTTTACGTTGTAGCTTTTTTGTTCTTGTAATAATCGAATAACATCATCATTCACATCGGCAAAAATCACTTCAATACCACTGTCTGCGAGCAATTTTCCGATGAAACCTCGTCCGATATTTCCTGCCCCAAAATGTAATGCTTTCATTTTTTTCTCCAATAACATCAATAATGAGAAATGGCATCGCAAAAACGATGCCATTTTGACCGCACTTTAAGATTTAAGTAAGGCTAACACCTCTTCCACATTATTTGTGGTGGTCAGTGTTGCAATCGCTTCTTCGCTGTCTAAGGCGTTAGTGATAGCAGTTAGCACTTGAATATGTTCATTATTGCGCGCGGCGATACCAATCACTAATTTGGCTACGCCGTCTTCTTCCTCAGTAAAGCGTACGCCTTCAGAATATTGACATACTACGATACCTGTTTTCAATACGGCATCTTTTGCATCAACCGTACCGTGTGGCACGGCTAAGCCTTCGCCTAGGTAAGTGGAAACTAATTCTTCGCGTTCAAACATTGCGTCCACATAACTTGGCAACACGAAACCTGCTTTCACTAATTGTTCACCAGCAAAACGAATGGCATCTTGTTTATTTTCTGCTTTCAATCCTAAGAAAATTTGATCCGCACTTAGGTTGAAGGTTGCACCGTCCATTTCTGCCACTTCTACGCTGTCTGCCGATTTTGCGGCTGCTTCTGCGAAATGTGCTTTTAATTCATTCACCAAATTATCATAGAATTTATTATCTAAGAAATTGGTTAAAGAAAGATGCATTGCATTTGGCACTTGTTTTTGTGCGCGTAAAGTTAAGTCTTGATGCGTGATCACTAATCTTGCATTATCTGGCAAGTCATTGATTGCACAGTTCGCCACCTCAATTGGCAAGCCTGCATCTTTCACTTTTTTGCGTAGCATACTTGCACCCATCGCACTTGATCCCATTCCTGCATCGCAAGATACAAAGATTTTTTGCAAGCCTTTGTAGTCAGTTACTGGTTTTGCCACACCACCTTTCATTGCTTTTGATGCTGCTTGCGCTTCTTCTAATTTATCTGATGTGTCTTCTTTTTGAATTTTTAAGAAGAACGCGGCAATAAGGAAAGAAACCAAGGTCGCTAATGCCACGGAACAAAGTACGCCAAAGATAGAATGGGCAGGAGTCATCGCCAATACAGCAATAATCGAACCCGGTGAAGCTGGTGCAATAAGCCCTGCATTAAATAACACCAAGGTAAATACGCCTGTCATTCCTCCTGCGATAACCGCGATTAATAGACGTGGATTCATTAACACATAAGGGAAATAAATTTCGTGAATCCCACCGAAGAAGTGGATCACAGCCGCCCCACCTGCGGTTTGTTTCGCTGAACCTTTACCAAATAAAATATAGGCTAATAATACCCCTAAACCTGGGCCTGGGTTTGCTTCAATCAAGAAGAAAATAGATTGACCAAGTTCTTGTGATTGTTGAATACCTAGTGGTGAGAAAATTCCGTGGTTAATCGCATTATTTAAGAAAAGGATTTTCGCAGGCTCAACAAAAATAGAAGTGAGTGGCAACAAATGCGCTTGTACTAATACATCTACCCCTGCAGCCAAGGTTGTGGAAAGCACTTTTACCGCAGGGCCTACCACTAAGAAGAATAAAATAGCAAGCAACATTCCGATAATGCCTGATGAAAAGTTATTCACCAGCATTTCAAAACCGCTTTTGATTTTACCATCAGCCCAACGGTCAAAGTGTTTAATCGCCCAACCACCTGTTGGCCCTGCAATCATTGCACCAAGGAACATTGGAATATCTGTCCCAATAATCACCCCAGCCGTGGTAATCGCACCCACAACCGCACCACGATCGCCACCGACTAATTTCCCCCCAGTATAACCAATTAATAATGGCAATAAATAGGTGATCATCGGACCAACGAGTTTCGCCAAGGTTTCATTCGGCACCCAGCCCGTTGGAATGAAAAGTGCGGTGATAAATCCCCACGCAATAAATGCCCCAATATTTGGCATTACCATATTCGATAAAAAGCGTCCAAAACTTTGAACCTTAAGCTTTGCATTTGCAGATAACATAATTAACCTCATTAATTGTGAAGTGAGTTGTGTCCATTTAATGAACGAAAGCATAGCAAAGGCAAAATCAAAGCCAAAATTTTTAAGTTTAAAAATGTGAAGTAGATCACAAGATATTTTTGGCTGCACAAAAGTAAAATGTGATGAAGATCACATAATTTTATTGAGGTAGAATTTTATGTGATCTATATCACATAAATTGATTGTAGAAAGTGTAGAGAAGGATTTATTTCATCAATGTTATATTGAGAAATAAAATAGGTAAAAAGGGATATTGAGATTTTACAAAGAAAAAACAAAAACTGCTTGGTGCCCACCAAGCAGTTTGGAATGAATTAGAAAGGAATATCATCATCTAATGGCACATCATCAATCACTGGCTGTGGAGCTGGTATTGGCTGTGGCGCTGCTTTTGATGCTTGGTATGTTGGTTGTGCAGGTTGAGCATATTGATTTCCCCCTTGTGAGCTTGCATAGCCACCACCTTGTTGGGCATATCCTCCACCCTGTGGTGCATAGCCGCCTTGACCACGTTCTGCGCGGCTGTCTAGCATTTGTAGCACATCACCTTGGATTTCTGTAGTGTAGCGATCTTGGCCATTTTGATCTTGCCATTTGCGCGTTCTTAAACGCCCTTCAACATAAACTTTTGAGCCTTTGCGCAAATATTCCCCCACAATTTCAGCTTGACGGCGATAGAACACAATGCGATGCCATTCGGTGATCTCACGGCGTTCACCGGTGTTTTTATCCATCCAGCTTTCACTGGTTGCTACGCTAATGTTCGCCACGGCTTCGCCGTTTGGCATTGTGCGAATTTCAGGATCGTTTCCTAGGTTTCCTACGATAATAACTTTGTTTACTCCAGCCATAAATTCCTCTGTCTGATGTTAAGTGCGATAAAAATTTTCGTTATTTTGCCCTAAAAAAAGAGAAAAAGCTATTAATTCCAGACAAATTAACTGGATATTTGCACAGTTATTTCAGATTATGCGATAATGATCGTAAAATAACCTTAAATTGCTTGAACAGACAAAAAGATTATGGAAAAAATAGAAGTACGTGGGGCGAGAACCCATAATTTAAAAAATATTAATCTGACGATTCCGCGGGATAAATTAATTGTGATTACCGGGCTTTCTGGCTCAGGGAAATCTTCACTGGCCTTTGATACCCTTTATGCCGAAGGACAGCGCCGTTATGTGGAATCCCTTTCAGCATATGCGCGTCAGTTTTTATCGTTAATGGAAAAGCCCGATGTGGATCATATTGAAGGGCTATCCCCTGCGATTTCCATTGAACAAAAATCCACCTCGCATAATCCGCGTTCTACGGTGGGGACGATCACGGAAATCCACGATTATTTGCGTTTGCTATTTGCTCGTGTGGGCGAACCACGTTGCCCAAATCATCATATTCCGTTAGCGGCGCAAACGATTAGCCAGATGGTGGATAAGGTGCTGGCATTGCCGGAAGAAAGCCGAATGATGTTGCTTGCCCCGGTGGTGAAAGATCGCAAAGGGGAACATATTAAAATTTTAGAACATATTGCCGCGCAAGGTTATATCCGCGCCAGAATTGATGGGGAAATTTGCGATCTTTCTGATCCACCAAAATTAGAATTACAGAAAAAGCACACCATTGAAGTGGTGGTGGATCGCTTTAAAGTTCGTCCAGATTTGGCAACCCGCTTAGCGGAATCCTTTGAAACTGCGTTAGAACTTTCTGGCGGCACGGCAGTGGCGGCGAATATGGACGATCCGAAAGCGGAAGAATTGCTGTTTTCCGCAAACTTTGCTTGTCCGCATTGTGGCTATTCTGTACCAGAACTTGAGCCTCGTTTATTTTCCTTTAATAATCCTGCGGGGGCTTGCCCGACTTGTGATGGCTTGGGGGTTCAGCAATATTTTGATGAAAAACGCGTGGTGCAAAATCCAAGCATTTCCTTAGCAGGTGGTGCGATTAAAGGTTGGGATCGGCGTAATTTCTATTATTACCAGATGCTGACTTCTCTCGCCAAACATTATGGTTTTGACGTGGAAAGCCCGTTTGAAGATTTACCTAAAAAAATTCAACACATTATTTTGCACGGTTCAGGCAAAGAAGAAATTGAATTCCAATATATGAATGACCGTGGCGATGTGGTGCTACGCCGTCATAGTTTTGAAGGTATTCTCAATAATATGGCGCGCCGTTATAAAGAAACAGAATCAATGTCTGTGCGTGAAGAATTGGCGAAAAATATCAGCACGCGTCCTTGTAAAGATTGCGGTGGTTCGCGTTTGCGCCCTGAAGCTCGTAATGTTTTTATTGGCGAAACAAATCTGCCTGAGGTTTCCGAAAAAAGCATTGGTGAAGCCTTTAATTTTGTGGATAGCCTTACCCTAAGCGGACAGCGCGCGCAAATTGCCGATAAAATTCTCAAAGAAATCAAAGAGCGCTTGCAATTTTTGGTCAATGTGGGGCTGAATTATCTTTCTCTTTCTCGTTCTGCAGAAACCCTTTCTGGTGGTGAAGCGCAACGTATTCGTCTAGCTAGCCAAATTGGTGCGGGCTTGGTTGGCGTGATGTATGTGCTTGATGAGCCTTCCATTGGCTTGCATCAACGAGATAATGAACGCTTACTTAACACCTTGATTCACCTAAGAAATTTAGGTAACACGGTGATTGTGGTGGAACACGATGAAGATGCTATTCTAGCGGCAGATCATATTATTGATATTGGCCCGGGTGCTGGCGTGCACGGCGGCAGCGTGGTGGCTCAAGGTACAGCGCAAGAAATTATGCTAAATCCAAACTCACTGACGGGGAAATTCTTATCAGGCAAAGAAAAATAGAAATTCCAAAAAACGCACCGCACTTGATAAAGAAAAATCTTAAAACTCAAAGGCGCTGCGGGCAATAATCTGAAAAATGTCAATTTAGAAATCCCTGTGGGCTTGTTTACTTGTGTTACAGGGGTTTCAGGGTCAGGCAAATCTACGCTGATTAACGATACCCTATTTCCACTGGCGCAAAGTGCTTTAAACCGCGCGGAAAATGCGCAAGCCGTACCGTATAAATCCATTCAAGGATTAGAATTTTTTGACAAAGTGATCGATATTGATCAAAGCCCAATTGGACGCACGCCACGCTCTAATCCTGCTACTTACACAGGATTATTCACGCCAATTCGCGAATTATTCGCAGGGGTGCCAGAATCCCGTGCGCGTGGCTATAATCCCGGACGCTTTAGTTTCAACGTGCGTGGCGGACGTTGCGAAGCCTGCCAAGGGGACGGGGTGATCAAAGTAGAAATGCACTTTTTACCTGATGTGTATGTTCCTTGCGATCAATGTAAAGGCAAACGCTACAATCGTGAAACTTTGGAAATTCGCTACAAAGGCAAAACCATTAATCAAGTGTTGGATATGACGGTGGAAGAAGCGCGAGAATTTTTCGATGCCATTCCACAAATTGCGCGCAAATTGCAAACCTTGATGGACGTAGGGCTATCCTATATTCGTCTAGGGCAATCTTCCACCACCCTATCTGGCGGTGAAGCGCAACGGGTGAAATTAGCCACGGAATTATCAAAACGAGATACGGGCAAAACCTTATATATCCTTGATGAACCAACAACAGGTTTGCATTTTGCGGACATTAAACAGCTCCTTGAAGTGCTGCACCGCTTGCGTGATCAAGGCAACACCATTGTGGTAATTGAGCATAATTTAGATGTGATTAAAACCGCAGATTGGATTGTAGATCTTGGCCCTGAAGGGGGAAGTGGCGGTGGTGAGATCATTGCCACAGGTACACCAGAGCAGGTGGCAAAAGTGAAAGGATCACACACCGCACGCTTTCTTAAGCAAATCCTTGCGAAGTAAAAATGTAAGGAAACGAAAGTTCGCTAATTTTTTCCAGCTATTTGATAAAAATAGCTGTTATCAATGCTGATTTTTTGATACATTTAGCGGCGCAATTTTTCTCACACTTACGCGTGAGTGTTTTTTATACAGTTACTTTAACGGAATTCTTATGTTATTTAAAAAATCGTGGTTTATTCTCAAACGATCTTTCTATTGATTTAGGTACAGCGAACACATTAATTTATGTGAAAGGGCAAGGAATCGTGCTAAATGAACCTTCTGTGGTGGCAATTCGTCAAGGCCGTGCAGGATCGATGAAAAGCATTGCGGCAGTAGGGAAAGAAGCAAAATTAATGCTCGGCCGTACACCGAAAAGCATTTTAGCCATTCGCCCAATGAAAGATGGCGTTATCGCGGATTTCTCGGTAACCGAAAAAATGTTGCAATACTTCATTAAACAAGTACATAGCGGCAACTTTATGCGCCCAAGCCCGCGAGTTTTAGTCTGTGTACCAGCAGGCGCAACCCAAGTGGAACGCCGTGCGATTAAAGAATCTGCCTTAGGTGCAGGCGCGCGCGAAGTGTACTTAATTGAAGAGCCGATGGCTGCGGCAATCGGGGCTAAATTGCCTGTTTCCACAGCAACAGGATCAATGGTGATTGATATTGGTGGCGGTACAACGGAAGTCGCGGTGATTTCTTTAAACGGCATCGTTTATTCTTCTTCTGTGCGCATTGGTGGCGACCGTTTTGATGAAGCCATTATCGCCTATGTACGCCGTACTTTTGGTTCTATCATTGGCGAACCAACCGCAGAGCGCATCAAAGAAGAAATTGGTACAGCCTATATTCAAGAAGGTGATGAAATTAAAGAGCTAGAAGTTCACGGACACAACCTTGCAGAAGGTGCGCCAAGAACCTTTACCTTAAATTCACGCGATGTGTTGGAAGCTATCCAACAGCCATTAAACGGTATTGTTACTGCTGTGCGTACTGCGCTTGAAGAATGTCAACCAGAACACGCTGCGGATATTTTTGAACGCGGTATCGTGCTAACAGGTGGTGGTGCGTTATTGCGTAATATTGATATTTTATTATCGAAAGAAACTGGCGTGCCTGTGATTGTTGCTGATGATCCACTGACCTGTGTTGCTCGTGGTGGTGGCGAAGCATTAGATATGCACGGTGCTGATATTTTCAGCGACGATATTTAATTTGCAATGTTATAAAAGTGCGGTCAAAAAATGCTAAAAATTTGACCGCACTTCTTTCTGAGCCATATTAATGAAACCGATCTTTGGAAAAGCTCCCTACCTTGGCATTCGTTTAATTTTTGCCGTGATTGCTTCTATTGTGCTGATTTTATTTGATGGGCAAACCAACACAATGATAAAAGCACGTAGCATAATGGAAACAGCAATTGGTGGCGTTTATTATCTTGCCAACACCCCAAGAACCGTATTAGATGGTGTGTCCTACAATCTTGTTGATACCAACAAATTACAAATCGAAAACAAAGTCCTAAGAGAACAACTGCGCGAAAAAAATGCCGACTTACTGTTATTGGATCAACTAAAAGTAGAAAACCAACGCTTACGTTTATTGCTAAATTCGCCATTGCGCACCGATGAATACAAAAAAATCGCTGAGGTTTTAACCGCAGAAACTGATGTTTATCGCCAGCAAGTGGTCATTAACCAAGGGGAAAATGACGGTGCTTATGTGGGGCAACCAGTTATTGATGAAAAAGGCGTAGTAGGGCAGATTATTTCTGTAGGAAGCAACACCAGTCGCGTGCTGTTACTAACGGACGTTACCCATTCCATTCCTGTGCAAGTATTGCGTAATGATGTGCGTGTGATCGCCAGTGGTACAGGACACAGTGATGAACTCACCCTAGACAACGTGCCACGATCAGTGGATATTGTGAAAGGGGATTTATTGGTTACATCAGGGTTAGGTGGACGTTTCCTCGAGGGGTATCCTGTGGCTATTGTGGAAAATGTATCGCGCGATGGAAAAAATTATTTCGCCACTATCACGGCAAAACCACTCGCATCGATTGAGCGTTTACGTTATGTCTTACTTTTATGGCCAACCAATGAAGATATGCGTAAAGTAAATTCTAGTACGCCAGAAGATGTGCGCAAAGCCGTTCGTCAGCGTCTTGAAACTCAGAAAAGCAAGAAATTGTGCAACCGTCTATGACAGCGGAAGAGCCAGAAGAAAATCATCAACTCCAACTTTAGAGGAGATTCATACGGAACAAATGGAAATGCCTTCTGAACCTGTTGATCCTGAATTGCAACATTATCGAGAGGAAGATTAATGCGAGGTCGTGCTGTTTTACAATTATTGTTTATTGTATCCACCTTTTTAATTGCAATGGTGTTAGAAATTGCACCTTGGCCAACTAGCCTGCATAATTTCAAGCCTGCGTGGTTATTGCTGGTCTTAACTTATTGGATCTTAGCAATGCCTTCAAAAATTAGTGTCGGTACAGCATTTCTTATGGGAATTGCTTGGGATCTTGTACTCGGTTCAACCTTGGGAATCCACGCGTTAGTGCTTTCTGTTTTTGCTTATTTGCTTGCAGTGAATAGCGTATTAATCCGGAATTTATCTTTATGGATGCAAGGAATATTTGTTATTCTCGCTGTTTTTGGTGTAAGAATAGGAATTTTTATTGTTGAGCTATTCTTGCATAGTGCAGTCTTTAATTGGCAAGAGATTTTTGGCGCAATTACCACTGGCGTATTATGGCCTTGGATATTCTTGTTATTGAGAAAAGTAGCAAAGCAATTCCATATTGGATAATACTGCTAATGAATTAGAAATAATTTAGATCTCTTTTAATTGGATAAACTTAATTAGTAAATTAAATTGAAAGAGATTTTTATTGTTGAATAAGAAATATAACAAAAACCAGTAAAGTTTTCAGATGTAATAGAGTTATAAAAGAAAAAGAGTGGTGGGCGATACCGGTCTCGAACCAGTGACCCCCTCCTTGTAAGGGAGGTGCTCTCCCAACTGAGCTAATCGCCC